>JAQZBA010000405.1 GCA_029239365.1 Herbinix sp.
GTGTATCTTCCTCATAAAATGCTGCCTCTTCTAAAACGTCTGTCACGTTTCGATCTCCTTCCGATTCTGTAGTATAAAGGTAATAGTTTAATCCCGTTTAAGCTTTATATCAGATTGCAATTGTCATCATCTCCTCATAATCAGTTTTATCGCGAATACATAAAGTAAGTACTCTCTTGTGTTGATGAAATATACAGTAAATTCTATAAAAATTATTCATTTCTGTATTACAAAAAATTGGGGGAGTAATAATATTGGTAATTTATATCAGAAGTTTTCAGATTTTTTATTGTCACTATATAGAAATAGTACTTATATTTAGATATTATTCGCATTTTCGACAAATGTCAACATTTTTAGACAAAAATCTTCCTTGTTTCCAACAGAATGGTTTGACAAGTCATTTCACTTAATTGAATCAGCACCACCAGTATGAGCTGGTATATTACATTCCCATATTATAAAAACGCTGGAAATCATTGAGGTAGGTTGCCCTATAGAAAAAGACTGATGCAATATGCTTCCTATATCGTAATAAACTATGATAATAGAAATTCACATATTTGCATCAGTCCAGATTTACAGCTTTTTATCATTTACCGTGATTGAGCTTCCTGCCTTTCCAACTTCCCTGCTACTGTATTCCGTTATAAACCACCGTATTCGCCACCGTTATCATTGTCATCAATATTGTATTTAAAAATGCTCCGGTATAAACGTTACCAGTTTTCTTGTATAGTATTTTTGTATAGAGGGTCGCAACAATTAAGGTTGGTACCAGAGCAAATAACAAAATGCTGCTCAGTGCCTGTGCCGGCCAAAATGCGGTCTGGGTTATAAAGAGTTTTCCGTACTGGAGTATCAGGTACAGAACAAGTCCTCCTACATTGATGATGCATCCCATCAGATAGCCTTTCCAACCCTTGAGGAACTCGGTATTGGCATTAATTGTAATTGCGGTTACAAAATAATACAGGAAAAATAAGGGAACATATTTGAGACAAGTAATCACATGGCTAAATTCAAAAGTCTTCACGGCCCATACCCAGATTCTGAAGTCAGTTTTAAATATAGCATCAACAATAAATAAAAGGACATATCCAATAGCAACTGCTGCAATTGCGATCAGTAGCGAGGAAACAACTGCCTTCCAGTTCACCACAAACCCATACAATCTACTAGAGGTAACACTCGGGTTCTTAGCAAGATAATGGCTGGCCAGAGTAATAATGATGATCACTGCTGTAACAATCAAAGCCCAATAAAGGATTTGATTTACGGTTGGTGCATTAAAATAGCGATTCGTCTTAAAAATATCATCTGCTTTTAAAACCAATAAGAACAAGACGAGTCCTGCTACTAAAGATTCCAGAGTGCCTATAATAACCGTCTTAAAACTATCTTTACCTTTTCTTACATAAGCAATAACACCGAGGACAATTGCAGCACCCGCCACAATTAAGCCTGCTACTTTCAGTATTGTCATTCCGGTTCCTGATTTGTCCATTAGGGTAGGGAAGAAAAGTGCCGGGAATAAAGCGGCAAAGGCCATTATAATCCAGAAGATTATCTTTTTACCCGTTGTTTTTGGCCCTTCGATTAAACCATAGCGTTTAGTACTTGCTTTGGAAAGGAACGGCACCTTCAAAAGCATAGAGATAATCGGTATAAATAATAGGAAGAAGCCGATTAAAGCAACCCCTTCAAATAATTCCTTAAAAACCCAGATTTGGTTTCTTGATTGGAGATCGCTCTTTGTCTGGTTTTCAGTGGTAAACCCTTTAAATGCTTCGGTATAAAATTGTATCTGATAGCCTGTCGTGGTAAGAGAAAAATGATTCCAAGGATGAATCTCACTCGGCATATAGATGACACGTTTTCCGCCATTATCCAAGGTGTATAGAGTACCTTCCTCCGGATTAGAGGGGTTTCCCAAAAACTCTTTCCCTTCAGCTGTATTTATGTAATCCTTATATATGACGGTATTTCCGGTCGCTTCAGCAGCCGTATCAAAGAAAAATTCGTCATAATGTGCGGCTACTTTACCTACCACCCTGGGACCAAAAGCCTGAGCTGCTACATCGGAGGTTACTCCCAGATAGCCTGCCCAGATATAATCGGAACCCATCGTTAATCCTGCATGTATCTTTCTGATTCCGGACGCCGCAAAGCTCTGCTCATCCGTTACCATAGCCATTGTAGCTGAAAATCCTCCCATGGAATGTCCGGCCACTGCGATAATGCCATTCCCTGACGTATCCTTTAATACATAATCCTGATCATACATATACTGTGCAGCATCATATAAACTTCCTGGCCAGAAGGAGAAGAAGGCTGAGCCGCTCTCATACTGCGTTTCATTTTTAGAGTGCCCATGTTCATACATATCCAGAGCCAATACGATATATCCTCTTCTGGATAATTCAATAGCACCGGCATCCTGCATTTCTGCCGAATTCAGATAGCCATGAGTAGTAATAATTGCGGGACGCGGATCTTCGGCATCGGCACCTTTCGGCATATAAAGCAGACCTGACAATTCACCGGTTTGTGTATCAAAACTAATTCTGCTTACCTTTGTTGAGTAAAATGAGGTGTTAAACATTTGAGCGGAAAAACTACCAACAAGAATTAAAACAACTGCAATAATAATAAATAGAACCGTCTTCTTTGTTTTTAATACCTGATTACCCATAATAAACCTCCCAATATGATATAGTTCTTGAATCGTGTAACCTTTCATGGAAATCCTTCATCTTGGCACGCCTAATTCCATTAAATCCGCTCTTCCCCCCTTACCTTATATCGATAAATTCATTGGGGATACCCCGTATTACTTACACGCAATAAAAGGATACTAAGTACTGCTTTCCGGCAATACCAGGTATCCTCTTTTCTCAGGTCTCCAAGGAATTTATTCATTTAGTACATTATACCATTATTCCTAAATATTTCAAACATAATTTGGTAAATATAGATAATATTTTAATATTTACAAAATACTGCCCCATAAAGTTGAAATGTTCCTATATTCCCAGCATCAACCTGGTCATACCAACGCTTTTACATTCTTTGTTGCTATTACATTGATATTAGTATCTGCCGCATTTTCCAGAATTACATCGCCGATATGAACCGGCGCTGTTACAGTCACACCTCTTAAAGCAGCGATACACTCCCCAATTTTATCCTTGGGAATATCACTGCAG
>JAQZBA010000048.1 GCA_029239365.1 Herbinix sp.
TAAAAGCATATACAGGCATCAGCAGGTGTCATAAGTCGACCAACAGGTAACCATGAATATTGGTGTGATGGTTTGGGTGTCATAAGTCGAGCATCATGTAAACAATGAATATTTGTGCGTGTATGTTCAGATGGCGCAGACCGGCCGATTGCGGATGCCTTATTCCGCATGAGGGTAAGGCAAGTCCAGATGAATATACACGCACAAATATTCTTCACCTAGCTAATCCGACTTATGACATCTGTACAGTGCATCTATATTCATCACCTAGCTAATCCGTCTTATGTCACTCGAACAATTCAATATTTATTGTAGAAAGTCCATTAATGACATCTGGTTGGAAGCCGGAAGCACTCCTAACAGACCCATCTTAGCCATATTATCAACGACTGTTGAACTAACCTTGCAGCGAACCTTAAAATCATCTCTGGATAAGAAGAGGCCCTGCTTCGCTCCTTCAACAACAGCATCTGCTGCTTTTTCTCCAAGTCCGTCAATTGTGCTTAAGGATGGCATTAACTTACCGTCAATAATCTGGAAGGCATGTGCCGTCGCCGTATAGATATCAATCGGCAAGAATTCAAAACCACGGGCATACATCTCCTGTACAATTCGCATATCTCGGAAGGTATCCTGTTCTTTCTTGGTAAGTGTATTACTTCTCTTCTTATAGTCTGCGATATGCATTTCCAATACATTTCTTCCAAGACACATCAGCTCATAATTAAAAGCAGAGGCGCGAATGGAGAAGAACGCTGCATAATAAGCCAAAGGATAATATACCTTAAAATAAGCAATGCGGAAGGCCATCATAACATAAGCCGCTGCATGCGCTTTCGGGAACATATATTTAATCTGCTTACAGGACCAGATATACCAATCCGGTACGCCAGCCGCTACCATGGCAGACTCCATCTCGGGAGTTAAGCCCTTACCCTTACGAACACTCTCCATAATCTTGAAGGACTGCCCCGGCTCCACACCGGTGGCAATCAGGAAGATCATGATATCATCACGGGTACAGATTGCTGTAGAAAGTGTACATTTATCATTCTGAATCAAGGTCTGCGCGTTGTTCAACCATACGTCTGTTCCATGGGACAGACCTGAGATACGAACTAGGTCTGAGAAGGTCTTAGGCTTCGTATCCTTCACCATCTGCATAACAAAGTCTGTACCAAACTCAGGAACACCAAGACATCCCAGCTCACAACCGTCGATATCCTTCGGTGTTATCTTCAGGGCTTTGGTATCATGGAATAAGGATAATACTTTCTCATCATCCAGTCGGATCTTCTGCGCATCCAGCCCGGTTAGGTCCTCCAACATACGGATCATAGTCGGATCGTCGTGTCCGAGAATATCAAGCTTCAACAAGTTATGATCAATGGAATGATAATCAAAATGTGTGGTTATCGTCTTTGTCGTCATATCATTCGCGGGACGTTGTACCGGAGTAAAGGAATAGATATTCTCTCCATGAGGTAATACTATAATACCGCCAGGATGCTGTCCGGTGGTTCGTCTTACGCCGACACAACCTTCGACGATACGATCTATCTCTACATTTCTCTTATGGATTCCTCTTTCCTCATAATAATTCTTCACATAGCCAAAGGCTGTCTTATCCGCTAAGGTACCGATGGTTCCGGCACGGAAGGTATATCCTGTGCCAAAGAGCACTTCAGTATATTCATGAGCTTTACTCTGGTATTCACCGGAGAAGTTCAAGTCGATATCCGGTTCCTTATCACCATAGAAGCCTAGAAAGGTCTCAAAGGGAATATCATGTCCATCCTTCTCAAGCGCTTGTCCACAGACCGGACAATTGCGATCAGGCATATCACAACCGGAGCTTCCTCCGAACCTCTTAACCTCGTCTGAATCAAAATCAGAGTAATGACAATTCATGCAATAATAATGTGGTGCCAAGGGATTAACCTCAGTAATACCTGCCATGGTAGCTACGAAGGAGGAGCCTACGGAACCACGGGAGCCTACTAGGTAGCCTTCCTCATTAGACTTCCACACTAGCTTCTGCGCTATAATATACATAACTGCAAAGCCGTTGTTGATAATTGATTTCAGCTCATGCTCCAGACGGGCTTCGACCGGTGTCGGAAGCTGCTCACCATACATGGCGTGGGCTTTGTCATAACAGATGCTTCTTAGGTTCTCTTCCGAGTTCTCCAGAACCGGAGGACATTTATCAGGTCGTACCGGTGAGATCTTCTCAATACGGTCAGCAATCAGATTGGTATTGGTGATTACAACCTCTTCTGCCTTGGCTCTTCCCAGATACGAGAATTCCTCAAGCATCTCCTCTGTGGAACGCAGATACAGGGCCGCTTGCTCATCTGCATCCTTAAAACCCTTGCCGGCAAGAATAATTCTTCGATATACTTCATCCTCAGGATCCAGAAAATGCACATCGCAGGTGGCTACCACCGGCTTATTATATTCTTCCCCGAGAGCTACCACCTTACGGTTTAGCTCCATCAGATCTTCTTTCGTCTTAATATCCTTATCATCACTTCGATCGCTTCGGATTAAGAACTCATTATTACATAATGGTTGAATCTCCAGATAATCATAGAAATTCACCAGTTTTGCAATTTGCTCATGGGACTGGTTCGTTAAGACCGAATGAAAGACCTCTCCCGCCTCACAGGCTGAGCCGAGGATAATACCCTCACGGCACTCCATCAGTAAGCTCTTCGGGATCTTGGGACGTTTATTAAAGTATTCAATATGGGATAAGGACACCATCTTATACAGATTGACTCTACCCACATCGCTGGACGCCAGAAGAATGGCATGATAAGCAGGAAGCTTACGTATCGCTTCCGGTGACATTCTACCTAGTTTATCAATCTCATTTACCGTTCTTATTTCCCTATCTTTTAGCATCGCAGCAAACTTTAAGAATATCTTAGCTGTTGCGCCTGCATCATCTACCGCCCGGTGATGATTCTCCAGGGAGATACCCAGTGCTTTTGCAACGACATTCAATTTATGTCTGCTAAGCTCCGGCATAAGGATACGAGATAAACCTACGGTATCTATTACCGTAAAATCAATCTTAATATTCATTCTGGCGGCATTCTTCTTAATAAAGCCGACATCAAAGGAGGCATTATGCGCTACCAGACTGCATCCCTCGCAAAATGCAAGAAACTCAGGTAGAACTGCATCAATCTTCGGTGCATCAATTACCATATTATCATTAATCGAGGTTAGCTGTTCTATCTCATAAGGGATAGGTACCTCAGGATTGACAAAGGTACTATAGTGATCTGTTATCACACCATTTACTACTTTGACTGCCCCAATCTCAATAATTCTATCATTATTCTGGCTAAAACCGGTAGTCTCAATATCAAATACGACAAAGGCATCGTCAAGGCTCTGCCCCTTGGCATCTGTAACAACCTCCTTGAGGTCATCCACCAGATATGCCTCCATTCCATAGATTACCTTAAAATTCTTCGCTCGCTTCTGCTCTTCTTCCTCCTTATAATCCTTAGGATTTATGGCATGACTGGCATCCGGAAACGCTTGTACTACTCCGTGATCAGTGACCGCAATCGCACTGTGTCCCCACTGAAAGGCACGTTTTACCAGTTTCTTAACATCGACCACCGAGTCCATATCACTCATCATGGTATGAGCATGAAGCTCAACACGCTTCACCGGAGCATTATCGTACCTGGAAATACTGAGAAAATCACTGGTAGCTTTAATTCCTACGACCGAACCAATGGTAATGTCCCGCTCATAGGTATCATTTTGAGCAATGCCTTTTAATGTATAGAAACCGCCGGGCTTCAGCAAAGAAGTTATCTCTTCCACTTCAATTGTCTTGGCATATAATTTCACTTTGATCGAATCAGTAAAATCCGTTATAACAAAGGTAATAATACTTTTCTCATTACCGATCGTTCGGGTATCCGGCTTAATTAGCTTGCCTCGGATTACAACCTCCCCAATCTCAGCGATAATATCACAAATCGGCACTACACTACCGTCGAAATTCTTACCATAGATAACGGAGGGATCCTGCGGAAGCTTACGATAACTACCTTTACCCTTATCATAGGCACTCTTACCGAAGCTCTTAGCCGCCGGTGCCTGCTTAGCCGGTTCGGGCTTGGCTGGCGAAGATCCTTGATCGGATAGCTTACCAGAGCTTGGATTATCTATGCTATTCCCTGTAACAGCCTGATTCAGAGCATCTACCTTACCGGTAAGCTCCTCTTCTCCAGTCGGATTGATCTGAAAGCCCTCTTCCAAGGCCTCTTTATTAGACATACGAAGCATTTGCTTTCGATATTCAAGTTCTAAGTCATTCTTTTTTGCTTTTGGTTCTATGTAATCCACAGCGACATGGACTGTATAATCAAAACGTTCCTGGAATAAGGTCTCCAGATAGTCCTTTAATTTCGTCATCTTGTCTTTGGCAACACAGCTGTCTGTAATACGGATTGTGATTCTCATCTCCTCAATTGTAACCTCCGCAGAGGTGAAGAGATGATGGACTACTACACTGTCTTCTCTTAGCTCCTCCAGAATGCTATCTCGATAAATCGGGTATAGCTTCGTTAGGTTATATTGGGCTGACAAATCAAACTGCGGCTTAATCACTGCTGTATTACCGGTATGCAAAAAGAGCTGCCGGTTCAGCAGTTCTTCCATCTTTCTTATATGAACTCTGCTGATCAGGCGTGTGCTTCGAATACAGACAAAGATATTCTTAGTCTGTTTCGAAGATACAACCTTAACCACATCTACTTCATTATAAAGTTTCTGCAATTCCTGATCAGCAGTTACCTGATCAAATGCTTCAAAAAATAACATAATTCTCCCCATTTCCGTGTAAATTGTAGCTAGGAACCCAGAAGAACAAGGAGTTCTTCCTAAGCGAATGACAATTCGCTTTGTGAATTAATGCTTTTTATTAATTCATATTTTCCACTGTAGCAATTCCTTGCGTAATTCCTCTAGGAGTTGATCCTCCGGAACCTTACGAAGTATCTCACCATGCTTCATGATAAGTCCTTCCCCTCTGCCACCGGCTACACCGATGTCAGCTTCTCTTGCCTCTCCGGGACCATTCACAGCACAGCCCATCACTGCTACCTTAATATCCAGATCCATATCAGCTACCATCTCTTCTACCTCTGTAGCCAGCTTAATCAGGTTGATCTGGGTTCTTCCGCAGGTCGGGCAGGATACAACCTCTACGCCACCCTTACGGTACCCTAAGGTCTTTAAGATCAGCTTCGCAGACTTTATCTCCTCTAAGGGATCACCGGTTAAGGATACGCGGATGGTATCACCGATTCCCTGATAGAGAATCATCCCAAGACCCATAGCGGACTTAATATTTCCTGCATTTATGGTACCAGCCTCAGTAATTCCTACATGAAGAGGATACTTGGTCTGCGGAGCGATTAACTCATGCGCATGAACACACATCATGACATCGGAGGATTTGATACTGATTACGATTTGGTCATAATCCATATCCTCAATTCGTTTTACCTTATCCAATGCACTCTCAACAAGGCCTTCAGCGGTTACCTTTCCGAATTTTGTGATTATCTCCTTTTCAAGAGAACCGCTGTTCACCCCGACGCGGATAGGAATCTGACGTTCCTTAGCAACCGTTACCACTGCCTTCAGTTTCTCCTCATTGCCGATATTACCGGGGTTAATTCTTATCTTATCAGCTCCATTTTCCATGGCTGCAATTGCAAGACGATAATCAAAATGGATATCAGCCACCAAAGGAATTGAAATCTGTTTCTTAATCTCCTTGAAGGCATTAGCCGCCTCCATACTTGGTACGGTGCAGCGGATAATATCACACCCCACCTCGGTAAGCCTCTGAATCTGCGCTACTGTTGCAGCCACATCCTCAGTTCTTGTATTTGTCATAGACTGGATCAGAATCGGATTTCCACCACCAATAATGCGATCACCAATCTTTATCACCTTTGTATTGTCTCTGTACATAATCCTACCACCTTTCGTACATAACCCACCATCAAGGTTCTAACCTGCTTGCCCTTTGAATTAATTTGTACAAGCTATATATGGCTTCGTTGATTATTCAAGATATTCTACTGAAAAATGTTGCGGATATCATTGAACAATACAAATACCATGAGAAGCATCAATAATGCCATACCTACCAAATGAACCACCGCTTCTTTTTCCTTAGGAACCGGCTTTTTACGGATTGCCTCAATCAATATAAATACAATTCTACCACCATCCAAAGCCGGAAGAGGAAGCAGGTTCATAACACCCAAGTTTGCACTTAAAAGGATACTGAACTGAGCCAGAGAAAGCAAGGTCGCATGCATTCCATAATCCTCTGATTCCGATACGATATCACCAACAACATTAACGATACCAACCGGTCCGGATACTTCCTTCATGCTGACTTTACCCATGACTAGACTGCCAATGCTCTTAATTGTATTCACTATGTTCAGTCTCAACTCATAGAAGCTGTATTTCACTACTTCAAGTGCATTTACTTTCTCGCGGTAAGGATTATAGATCCATCCCAAATCATATCCGCTTTGAACAAGCTTTGGATTGATGATAACCTCTTTCTCCTGGCCATCCCTTAGGTAGGTCAGCGTAACTGCATCCTCTGTTAAGGGTTGCTCATCCAGATAGACAGCCAGATCCTTCGCTGTAGTTATCGTAACACCGTTAATGGATGCGATTACATCACCAACCTGAACACCGGCCTGATCAAGGGGATAACCTTCAACAATTACCTCTAGCTTTGCTGTAGGGTTCGTTGAAGTATAGGAACACCCCAGTTGATACAAGTCTTTCCACACAGGAGCAATCTTAAGAGCAACCTTCTCTCCATTACGGAGAACCGTTACATCGACTGCTTCCTCAGATAATTTATTAAAGTAGAAATAATATTGGATATCTCTAGAGAAGTGTATCTCGGAACCATTGACTTCTGTAATCAGGTCATCCACCAGAAGGCCTGAGGTCTCAGCCGGACTACCTGCATCAACCTTTGCGATGTAAGGCTTATCAACTCCAACATCACCAAGTACGATCAATGCAAGTACAAAAGCAAGGATAAAGTTGAAGAGTGCTCCGGCGACGATTACCGAGAATCTTGCCCAAACACCTTTTTTATTAAATGCACCCTCATCATCGACAGTTTCATCCTCCCCAAGCATCATGCAGGAGCCGCCAAAGGGCAGGAGTTTCAAGGAATATCTTGTTCCCTTACGGACAAAGCTCGCGATTCGCGGACCCATTCCGACAGAAAACTCTGTTACTGTAATTCCATTTCTTTTCGCAAGCAGGAAATGTCCAAGCTCATGGATGATTACAATAACACCTAAGATTAATATAGCTACAATTATTTTCATAAATAGTTCAATCCTTTCTTATATCTGTATCATTGATGTAAAAGCCTGTCAATCTCATAGTAAAAACATGATACATCACAATACAGATTCCGTAAAACCTCTTACAAAATCATATGTCTCTTGCTCTGTGTTCAGAATTTCTTTTAAGGATGGGTTGTTGATCAATTTATGCTGTTGCATCGCCTTCTCGATTAAAGTTGGTATCATAAGAAACTCGATATGTCCTTTTAAGAATTCAGCTACCGCCCATTCATTTGCTGCATTATAAACCGTAGGCATACTTCCCCCAAGATGACCGGCTTCATATGCCAGCCTTAGTCCGAAGAAGGTATCCAGATCCGGTGCTTCAAAGGTTAACTGTCTTAGCTTAAAGAAGTCCACTCTCTCACCCTGAAGTAAAGGCTTTCTAGTCGGATAGAATAAAGCATATTGAATGGGAAGCTTCATATCCGGAACGCCTAATTGAGCAATAATACTGCCATCCACATATTCTACCATAGAGTGAATGATACTCTGCGGGTGCACAACAACTTGAATTGCATCCAAACTCATGTCAAATAACCAAGCTGCCTCCATAACCTCTAGACCCTTATTTACCATCGTAGCAGAATCAATGGTTATCTTCTGACCCATTGCCCAATTAGGATGCTTTAATGCATCCTTAGGTTGCTTATCATGAAGTTCAGACAGCTTCATACCACGGAAAGGTCCACCTGAGGCAGTTAAAAGAATCTTATGTGCCTTTTTCTTATCTTCTCCATTCAATGACTGAAATATAGCAGAATGCTCACTATCGACCGGAAGTAATGTCACACCCTTTTCTTTCACTAAAGGCATAATAATATGACCTGCTGTCACTAAGGTTTCCTTATTCGCTAATGCAATATTCTTACCTGCATGAATCGCCTCAATGGTAGGTTGAATACCAATCATTCCAACCATTGCTGTAACCTGAGTATCTGCTTCTGATTCAGTTGCACATGCAATCAAGCCTTCCATTCCGGTAACCACCTTCACTGGCAGATCCTTGATCCTGTCTCTGAATTGTATCGCTTTTTCTTCCCGATATACGCAAACAAGGTTCGGCAAAAATTCGCGAACCTGTCTCTCTAATAACTCTATATTACTATCTACCGCAAGCGCGGTAACCTTTAACTCCTGATTCTCTCTCACTATATCTAAGGTCTGTGTACCAATAGAACCCGTCGATCCGAGAATACCAATTTTCTTCATTCGAACCTCCCAAAATCTATGTAAATAGACTTATCATATCAATTAATGATATCAATACTATAACCTATTTAATTAGCAATTTCAAACGTTCATAAAACTTTCACAAATCCCGTACTAGATTCCTAACTATACCGATCCCTCTTATCTACATCAAATACTTAATATGGTTCCAATCACCAGATAATATCACACTTTACTTCCTATCTATGCTCATGGTCATTCTTCTACTTCAACAGCGTTGCCAAATAGAACACAATTGGTGCGGTAAAGATAATACTATCAAAACGGTCCAAGATGCCGCCATGTCCGGGTATTAAAGTTCCATAATCTTTAATATTATGATTTCTCTTAATTGCCGAAGCCGCCAGATCACCGATTTGGGAGATGACACTGGAAGCCGCTCCGATAATAGCAAAAACCAACTGTGGATTCACGATATCCGTAACATAGCCTTTTATCAAGGTTGCATACACAAATCCGATGATAGCAGCACCTGCTACTCCACCAATGCAACCCTCCAAGGATTTCTTAGGACTCAGCTTTGGTGCTATTTTTGTCTTTCCAATAAGCACTCCCACTGCATAAGCACAGGTGTCAGAGCCCCAAGCACCAATGAAAATCAGCCAGACAATCCAAGCACCATCTTCCAGAATACGAACCTGATATATGTAACTCAACATAATGCTGACATAGAATAATCCAAAGAAGGAAACTGCAATCTGCTCTGTCGAGAACCTAGGGAAACCGAACACATAAGCAAACATTAACAACATCAAAAAGAAGATAAACAACATCAACTGATACTCAGTTAAACCCCAGAACAGTAGCAGAAAGAAGCTAAGTCCGGCAGCATATCCTAAGATCCCAGGTAATGACCGATTCACCTTGACAATCCGATAAAGCTCGTACAATCCTATCATTGATATAACCAATAAGACTCCGAATAATACATTACCTCCCAGAACGACTACAGCAATTGTGATAGCCATTAATATAATACCGCTGATTAATCTTGTCCTAAACATAGTCTACCCCCGAAATGAGATTATATTGAACTTCTAATTAAGCTAAGCCACCGAATTTTCTGGTTCTGCTACTGTAATATTCTACTGCTTTAATCAATTCTTTCTTATCAAAATCCGGCCATAACACCTCCGGAAAATAAAACTCACTATACGCTAACTGCCAGAGAAGGAAGTTAGATAGTCTTTGTTCTCCGCTGGTACGGATCAGTAAATCCGGTTGAGGAATTCCTTTCGTATCCAGATATTGTTCAAAGACTTCTTCATCTATATGATCAATTTCTGTTTTATTCATTTTTACATCCAGGGCAAGAGCCTTAGCAGCACGAAGGAGCTCATCTCTTCCACCATAATTAATTGCAACCTGAAAATTTAAGCCTGTATTATTCTTAGAGGCTTCCTCCAGTGCAACAATACTTTTCTTTATCCCCTCGGATAATTTTGAGGTATCACCAATGACACGGACCCTCATATTATTCTTGGTACTCGTCTTGATACTGGTCTCCAGATAGGTTTGTAATAGCTTCATAAGAGCATCGATCTCTTCCTTTGGCCTTACCCAATTTTCTGTCGAAAAAGCATATACGGTAAGGTACTTAATTCCCATATTATAAGCTTCTTTACAGATTTTTTCAACATTCTTACTTCCTTGGGTATGTCCATAATTTCTAGGCATCTTTTTCATTTTTGCCCAGCGGCCGTTACCATCCATGATGATTGCAACATGCTTTGGTATATTTAACTCATTATCCTGCATCCGTTTTCTCCTATCATCAAAGAAGGGTGTCTCAAAGGAGGACTTTATTCATCCTCAATACGCTTGTCATGAATAAGACCTTTGAAACACCCCCGAAATTCACACGTTCTTAATTAGTATACCTTTTGAATTAGTTTGTGCCAAGTGTGTAACGTCTCACATGCGAGACGTTACACACTTTGGTTTCGCAGGCACAAACTATGTGGTGTGAATTAACGCTTTTTATTAATTCACACTTATACAGTAAGAATTTCTTTTGATTTATCTTCCATAACTCTCTCAATCTCAACAATATAATGATCTGTAATCTTCTGCACATTGTCTTCAAGATGCTTGAATTCATCCTCTGAGATCTCACTAGCTTTACTTTGCTTCTTGAAAAGCTCGTTTGCATCACGTCTGATATTTCTAACAGCTACCTTAGTAGCCTCAGCTTTTTTCTTAACATCTTTTACGAGATCTTTTCTTCTTTCTTCCGTAAGCTCAGGGAACACAAGACGTATTGTTTTACCGTCATTGCTAGGGTTTAAGCCCAAATCGGAATTAAGAATAGCCTTCTCGATTTCTTTGATTAATTTACTCTCCCATGGCTGTATCTGAATCACTCTTGCCTCAGGAACAGATACATTGGCTACAGACTGAAGTGCGGAAGGCTGACCATAATAATCCACTCTGAGTTTATCTAAAAGATGTGGATTTGCTCTGCCCGCACGTATCGTGGAATATTCTTCTTTTAGAGTCTCCACGGTTTTTTCCATCTTTGCATTGAATTGTTCTAGCTTTGCATCCATTTTCATCCCTCCATTAAATTTAAATTTTTATCTTAAACAGTCATTCTAGTTCCGTCAGATATGCCAATGGCTGCCTTAACGATACTAGCTTCTTCGGATAAACCGAACAAAAGAATTGGCATCCTATTCTCGATGCAAAGCACGGTTGCAGTCATATCAACTACACCAAGCTTTTTCTCCAGAACCTCTTGAAGTGATATTTCTGTATATTTCTTTGCACTCGAATTCTTCTTCGGATCGCTGTCATATACTCCATCCACCGCTCTAGCCATTAGTATGATATCACACTCTAATTCCACCGCACGAAGAACGGTAGCAGTATCGGTAGAGAAATAAGGATGACCTGTTCCTCCTGCTAAGAAGGCAACTCCACCTTGTTTCATACACTCTGTAACACTATCCTTAGAGAACAGTTCAGTCATGCTTCCACAGGCAAACGGAGTATATACCTTAGTCTTCATTCCTACATGACGGAATATCTCGGATACATAAATGCAATTCATAACCGTTGCGAGCATTCCGATCTGATCTGCTTTGGTACGGTCGATTGTCTCACTGGTTCTACCTCTCCAGAAGTTACCGCCACCAATCACAATGCTAACCTGAATACCATCTTCAACCAATTGTTTCACTTGCTTCGCAACACCGATGCAGGTCTCCTCACAAAAGCCAGTCTTTTTATTACCTGCTAAAGCTTCCCCACTCAATTTGAGTAGAACTCTCTCATATGCTTTCATACAATAACCTCCAATTTGTTTCGAGTCAGCCTACTTGCTGCACAAAAATGCGTAAATCTTATATTCCGGATTATGACCCTATAAATTGTGTCAAAATCACATTCAAAACATTCTATAATAATTTACCACAAAACAAATCGTATTACCAGACTAAATTAATTTATTTCAGGTAATCTATTGGGTTCTCGATATCCCCAAAGATTGATTATTCGAATATATTATCCACATCAACAGCAGAGTAGCTCAAGGAACAGAAGCCTTCAATTACCGCGCCGTTATTAATCTGAACAGATTTTGCCTTAATGTTACCCTTGATAATAGCAGTAGAATCGATAACAATCGGTCCGTTAACATCAATCTCACCTTTTACGGCACCTGCGATTACACCTGAAGAAGCAACGATATCACCAATAATCACAGTACCAAGACCAACCTTTACACTTCCCTCACTGGTGATGGATCCTTCCAGACGATCTGTATTAACATAAACCTCAGCAGCGGAAGAATTACCAACTATTTTACCGGTAATCGATAATTTACCTAAACACTCGATATCTCCGGTGATTGTTCCATTGATTTCTAACGATCCATCCGATGAAATACTACCATTGATCGTGGTACCCTTAGTAATAACGGTAACCTCATCATCACTTGCAATCGATGCAGCACGCAACTTCGATACAGGTTTTTCCTTAACCTCCACTAATCTCTCCGCTTCCTCGTCTGCATTTAAAGCCTCCAATAATTCAAGATCCACATTATCATCCATGTTTTCGCCCTCTTCTTCCTCTAATTCTAATTTATCTTCTTCCAAATCAGTCTCCTCAGATTCTTCCGGAAGCTCATCAAGAACCTCATCGCTGTCTAAAATCTCTGCCTCTTCTCCGGCAAACTCCTCAAGCCACTCTTTCATCCGCTCGTTCTCCGATAACTCGTCAGAAGCAGTCGCCTCAGTATCTAATGTATTCACGAGCTGCTCCTGTACTTCCCTGGCAGCTTCCTCCTCCGGCAATAATTCATTCACTGCCTGTGATAAGTCCTCTTTAAAATCTTTGAAAAAACCCATTCGTTAAATACCTCCCTGTTTCTTGGTTTTATTTGATTGTATCGGCTTTAATCATTTGAATCGGTGAAACATCCTTATCCAAAGGTAATATCTGCGCACCCTCTGATATTAATATATCTAATAAACCGGGTAGACTATCTATTGTGGTTTGCTTCGTCTGCGCATCATGCAACAAAACGATGGAATTATCCTTGGTAGCCACACCACCTAATACATTATCAATTAACTGATCCTTCGTATATGTTACGCCAGTAGCATCTCCGTTCAATACATTCCAATCAAAATAAACGATCTCGGTTTCATTCAAATAGTGAATGAAATCCTCCATCCCACTCTTATTGACCATATTGTCGCTTCCCCCTGGAAATCGGAAAATCGAAGGCTTGTACCCAGTAGTATCATATAACAATTTCCATAGTTTTGTAAAGTCCTTATCAAAATCTTCTACCGAATTATATATTTTTGAATACTGATGAGAATAAGAATGCATCCCCAAGGTATGCCCCTCATCCACAATTCTCTGATATAGCTCCTTGGACTTGCTATCCGTCTTACCGATGACAAAGAAAGTAGCTTTCACCTTATATTCAGCAAGAATATCCAGGATATCATCGGTATAGTTACTTGGACCATCGTCAAAGGTCAGATAAACTTTCTTATCGGTATAAGCTCCGTTCTTTTGACTACTTTCATCCTGATCAGAGGCTTTGGTCTTATCGTCTTTATTTAATTCATCAAGCATCGCCTCATCCTTCCTCTCAGAAGAAGCCTGCGGCTTCTGTAGATCAACCTCCTGACCTGTGTCAGCTTGGGTCAGATCCTCCTCCTGAGAAGCAGTCTCTTCCTTGCTATCTGCGTCTCCCTTATCCCCCTCAATCAGCTTCAGGAAATGTCCATAATCATCAACTGCTGCTTTGCCTTCTAGCTCAGCCGCAAAAGCATACTTATCTCCACCGGAACTATCATAGCTTAATTCATACTTACCATGTAAACGAAGTAATTCATACACTTGATTTTGAAGTCTGCTTACTTGTAGCCCTAAAATGATGCAGCATAATGTCGGCAGAATAAGTAAAATGATAACGAGGATAACAATTATTGTCTTAATTCGATTAATACGTTTTCTTCTATTGGAACAGCTTTTGCTGTTGGTATTCATATCTATGCTATTTTCAGTGTTTTCACTTTGCATGGCATCACCCCTAGTTCAAATTCTCTAAATCATTCTATCACATTTTAGAAAGAAAAAAAACTCATTTTCATAATAACGCACAAAAAGGCTGTAAGCGAATTACTTCATACGCTTACAGCCAATATTGATTATTTTATAAACTCCATTCCAGCTGAATGCCTAGTTTTTTAAGATCCGTCTGAAAATCAGCTCTTTTTGCAGTTGTGTGATATACCTCACGAGGATTATACTTTTTAGTAATACAATAAGCAGCTAAGGCACCTGCAGCCTCACCAATATTCCATTCTACAGGATGAAGCCGATAGCAACCATTTGTAATATGGGTAGTTCCGATGTTTTTACATGCCGGAAGCATATTCTCCAAACGTATCGGTATGAATGCTCCCAAAGGAATCTGGAAGGGTAAACACCCGATATCAATGTAATTTCGTCTTCCTGTACTTGGATGCAAATCAATACGATATAATCCAATTCCAACCGAATCATCAAATTGCACCGCTTTCTCTGTCTTCCTGCAATCCGTGGCAACATGCTGCTCAAGAATAGTGAATTCCGCCTTAATTCGTCTTGACTCTCTAACATAGATTGCTTTTGCTAATCCATCTTCCGTACCCATGACATCCTTCCTAAGACGTAGCCCTCGGTATCCAGGAGTTCCCTTCGCAGTAGGTGCTTCTGTCTGGAGCCAATAGAGGAAGGACAAGCTAAGTTGTTTGGCCGCCTTCAAATGCCATAAAGCATCAGGCACCTCAAAAATATTACCCTCGAAATAATCTGTTTGGGGAACATTGATTATTGTGATATCGCTTTGATAACTTCCCGGTTGAAATAATGATTTATCTAATATGCGTCTATACTGAAACATATCCCGTCCACCAGCATCACCAAATAAGGACCATTTTAGAGGTTCATGTGTTATATGATGGGGGGTCGTCATGCTCAGCTGCATATCCGGCCAATAATCAACCTTATATTTTTTCCAGTAATCATATGTCTCCGGTTTATCAATCGTAAAATCTGCACCTTCTATATAATCAACAGCAAAGCAATGAGAAGCAGACTGCATATCATATGGATCCGCTGCTCCTTCCAGTGCGTGAGGCTCCTTCGTATCCGTCTGTGATTCGGACCC
>JAQZBA010000406.1 GCA_029239365.1 Herbinix sp.
CTAAGTTTAGATGAATATAGATACACGATTCGGGTGTCAAGTTCGGATTATATTCATTGTTTACTTATAGTTCAACTTATGACATCAGGATTTTACATAATAACGATATCTATAAATGATAAGATTGACTCCGGAACTAATTATGAAGAAGAATTTAATATGCTTTTACAATCCGTAATCGGGAATAAAATGACTGTTATTGACTTCTAACTAGAACAGTTGAAAATGAGCCTAGTCCCCGGTTACGAAGTTTGACTTGCATAACATTTTTATAAAAGGTATAATAAATTTTGGGAGAAATCTTGCTAATATAGAGGGGGAACTTTGGTCAATGGCTCCAGCACAGAAAAAGAGAAAAACTACGAACAAACGTAAGAAAAACAGTACGAAGGAAAACCAAAAAAGGGTAAAGGAAAGCGGAATAATTCAGGATGAGATCATCTTAGTAATTGCTTTGGTGGTATCTATTTTACTCTTTTTAAGTAATTTTGATTTGAGCGGTAAAGTAGGTCAGGTGGTAAGCAGCTTCCTGTTTGGCATGATTGGCTTTGAAGCATATCTTTTGCCATTTATCATATTCTTCATGACAGCATTCCATATCTCGAATATGGGAAACCGTCGGGCTGGGCGAAAATTACTGAGTGCCTCAGTATTCTTTGTTACGTTGACAGCATTTATTGAATTAGTGGCTAATTCCTATCAAGCCGACACCAAGATATTCGAATATTTTCTTAATTCCATAAGCACCAGAAGTGGAGGAGGAATTATAGGCGGAATTCTAGTCATGATTTTCTGCGGCTTATTCGATCAGGTGGCAACATTTATTATCTTAATAGCAATTATGCTTATCTCAATTATCGTTATTACAGGAAAAGCATTAATTACCTACATAGCCAAGAAGAGTAAAAGCTCACTTGAAGAACGAAAAGAATACCAGAAGCTTCGTAAGATACAGCATGAAGAGATGGAAGTGGTTGCAAAAGCCAACGATCTGGGTAGAAGACCACCCAAAACCTTTGTTCTTGATCCTGCAACCGCCGATTCCCAAGTACCATCAAGTGCAAAGAATGCAATTCAAAATAATTTGATAACAAAGCAGGCGGATACGGATACTGTTATCACTCTAAAGGATCGCAAGAATAAGAAGGACCAGATAAAAAGAGAAGGTGAATTACCATTCTTAGATTTCCATAAGCTATTCGATGAGGGAACTGAGATAACTACTCCAACAGCGAAGGAGAATATTGCCGGCACAGGTCCTGTTATCATAGGAAATAATGAGAATTTACCGCTCTATGAAGAAGAACTTCGGATGAAGTTTGGACAAGGAGAGCAGGACAACGTTGAAGAACCAACAGAGCCGGAGGAGAATGTACATACTACAACTGTAGAGAAGCCGGATCCTAAAACCGTAGAGGTGATTAAGGAATCAAATTTCGAGTCTACGGACGTAGAAGATCTAGGCATTTCACAGATTCCGCAACAAAAGGAATATATCTTTCCTCCTAAGAATCTTCTGGCTGCTCCAAAAGTTAAGGCAGGCAAGTCAGGTGCACCTGATAGGGATATGAAGGAAACTGCGATGAAGCTTCAAAGCACCTTGGAGAGCTTTGGTGTTCATGTTACGATTACGAATGTAAGCTGCGGACCGGCAGTCACCCGATATGAGCTACAACCGGAGCAGGGAGTAAAGGTTAGCAGAATTACTGCTTTGGCTGATGATATCAAGTTGAATCTGGCTGCGGCTGATATCCGTATCGAAGCACCGATTCCGGGCAAGGCCGCCGTCGGTATTGAGGTTCCGAATAAAGAAAATTCCATGGTTGCTTTCCGCGAGATGATTGAAAGCAAGGAATTCACAGAGCATCCTTCCGATATCGCATTTGCTGTGGGTAAGGATATTGGTGGACAGGCCATCATCACTGATATCGCAAAGATGCCCCACTTGTTGATCGCCGGTGCTACCGGTTCCGGTAAGTCCGTATGTATCAATACCTTGATTATGAGTATCTTATACAAAGCAAAGCCCTCGGATGTTCGTATGATTATGGTTGACCCGAAGGTGGTTGAGTTAAATGTCTATAATGGTATTCCTCATCTGTTAATTCCGGTAGTTACAGATCCGAAGAAAGCCTCTGCAGCCCTGAATTGGGCTGTCATGGAGATGACGGAACGATATAAGAAGTTTGCGGATGTAGGAGTAAGAGATCTGAAGGGATATAATGATAAGGTTCAAGAGGTGGCTTATCTGAACGATGAGAATTATCAGAAGCTACCGCAGATTATCATTATCATTGACGAGTTGGCAGATCTTATGATGGTAGCTCCCGGTGAGGTTGAGGATGCAATCTGTCGTCTGGCTCAGATGGCTAGAGCGGCCGGCCTCCATCTGATAATTGCAACACAGAGACCCTCGGTTAATGTCATTACCGGCCTGATCAAAGCGAATATTCCATCCAGAGTTGCCTTTGCTGTATCCTCCGCCATCGATTCCAGAACGATTCTGGATGGCAGTGGAGCAGAAAAGCTGCTTGGTAAGGGTGATATGTTATTCTTCCCCTCCGGTTATCCGAAGCCGGTTCGTATCCAGGGTGCCTTTATCTCTGACAAAGAGGTAAGCTCCGTGGTCGAATTCTTAAAGAAGAATAACAATGAAGCAAAATATAGCGATGATATTCATGACAAGATTAATAATGCAAAGCTTGGTGATACTGCAGCGGCAGGTGGTGGAGATGAGAGGGATGAATACTTTGCAGAGGCGGGCAAGTTCATCATCGAGAAGGATAAGGCTTCCATCGGTATGCTACAGAGAGTCTATAAAATCGGCTTCAATAGAGCAGCACGAATCATGGATCAATTAGCGGAAGCTGGGATTGTAGGACCGGAGGAAGGTACGAAGCCCAGGAAGATCCTAATGTCCCCGGAACAGTTTGAGCAGTATCTGGACGAATATTAAGCATACAAATCCTTGAACCACATCAGCTAGGTTATTCTCTTGTCTGATGTGGTCTTTTTATAATTATATCTCATTTCTACTGGTATTTCAGGAAAATATATGCTACAATAGGCGACAAATATCACGGGCAGATTAACTGAGCGGTGATTAGAGATTGAGATTCCATAAACTAGTTCAATAATAGAAAGTTGGGATTGCGTTGAAGGGACTATTAATCGTAAATGAATTTTTACAAATGAATAAATT
>JAQZBA010000407.1 GCA_029239365.1 Herbinix sp.
CATCGAGAGTCTTATTCCGAAGTGTTCAAATTATTATCCTTAACGATTGCACCGATTATAGTAAGCCAAACCGTGTATCAGATCAGTGGATTGATTGACAGCACCCTATTTGGTCATATTATGGAAGGGAAAGAAATTGCAAGCTTTGATTTGCCGGTATTAGTTGCCGAAGGGGCAACGGCAGGACAATTTTACATTCAGGAGTTTCGTAATACTTTAATCGGTATCTATAGCGGTGAATATCGATTACTTACGAATGTTCCGGTTGCAATCGCAACCGCCATAGGTGCTGCAATAGTGACAACGGTATCGGCCGATCTGACCAGAGGATGGATGGATTCAATTCGTCATAAGGTTCATGCTGCAGTCAAATTCAATATGGTAATCGCTATTCCGGCAGCAACCGGGATGGGAGTTCTAGCGGCACCATTTATGACTTTGATATTTACTGATAATTTTCAACTATCCGCCAATTTGATGATGCTAGGCTCTGTTTCCATCGTGTTTTATGCATACTCCACAGTATCTACTGCTATCCTGCAGGGAATTAACCGTATGAGAGTCCCTGTGATTCATTCAGCAATCTCGCTCGGGGTACATGTGATTGTAGTATTCGTATTACTCTATTTCACCCCTTTGAGTACTTATGCGCTGGTGATTGGCAATGTAACCTTCCCAATGGTGGTAAGCCTCTTGAATTGGTTGGCAATCTCCCGTTACCTGGGATATCAGCAGGAAATTGTAAAAACCTTTGTGATTCCTACAGTGAGTGCCGGTTTGATGGGTGTCGTTACATACTTTGCCTATCAAGGTTTGATGCTCTGGATTGGTAACATGCTAGTGGCTACCCTTATTGCATTTGTTTTAGCACTTATCATATATTTCTCACTTTTAATCTTTATGAAAGGTGTTAGTGAAGACGAACTTAGCTTTGTTCCTAAGAGTGGGGCATTGATTAGAATTCTGAAAAAGCTTCATTTATTATAAACCGTAAGTGGAAGGGTCCAATATTTTATCTAAAATAACAGGCGCTGGTATCCATTGTGAAAAACAATGTATCAGGCCTGTTTTTATATATAGAAAAGTAGGCGATACCGTTATTTTAATCTTGATGATTTACAATTATTAGTATATACTAAATATGTAATAATTTAGTAGAATATAACGTAATAAGTCGAATTAATTTCATTCAATATTGAATATCTAAATCAAAATGCTTCAGAGAGAATTCATTCATTAAAGGATATCCGTTGATGAATGCTAACGAAAAAAATATTCTGCAACGGAGGATTTCCATGAGAAGAAGGAAGAGCAATAGTAATTTCTATAACCTATTACGAATGGTTTGTATTTTGTTTTGGCTCTTAAGCATTATTTTCAATAGTTTTGGTGGGAATATAATCAGCGCTAAAGAGAATCAAGGAGAGTCTATTAAAGCCTTGGAAAACAAACGTATTCTATTTATTAGCTCCTATAGCGAAAGCTTTATTACTGTTCCGGAGCAGTTAGCGGGTATACTATCCGTGTTTCAATCTCATGGAGCCAATGTGGATTTTGAATATATGGACACAAAAAGACTTTCATCGGAAGAAAACATCCAACATTTTTATACTAGTTTAAAATTTAAGTTGAAAAATTTACCGACCTATGATGCAATCATTGTCGGAGATGATACAGCCTTACAGTTTGCAATGGATAAGCAGGAGGAGCTATTTGATGCGGTGCCGATCGTTTTCTTTGGAATTAATGACAAGGATAGAGCGATGTTGGCAGATGCCTTGCCCAATATGGCCGGAAGTATTGAAGAAACCTCAATAATTGAAAATCTTGAAATTGCATATCAATTTAATTCGAGCGCCACTAAAGTAATTGGAATTGTTGATGGGACCTTAACCGGACAAGGAGATAAAAAACAGCTGGAGGCTGCAAGTCATGCGTTCGAGGCTTTAGAGTTCAATACTTTGAATGTATCAGAGTATACCTTTGAGGAGTTTGGCAAGATATTAGAAGGCATTGGTGAGGATACGATCCTTCTGTTTCAAAGCATGAATCAGGATAGCTCAGGTAATTATCTGGATCTGGAAGATCAGTTTGAATTTTTACGAGAGCATACCAGGGTTCCGGTTTTTCGGGCCAGTGTAGGAGGAATTGGCAAGGGGCTCCTCGGTGGAAGAATGATCGATTATAAGAAGATGGGCGTTAATGCAGCTGAGACAGTCTATCAGATACTGACCGGTACTTCGATTGATACAATGGAGTTGGTGAGGCAAACACCCTATTATTATATCTTTGATTATGAATTGATACAGAAATATAAGATTGATGAAAACCGAATACCGGATGGAGCAGTTCTTTATAACAAAGAGGTCTCACCCTTGGAGCGTTATAGTAAGCTCATAATTGCTGCCGGTGTGATTTTTCTGTTTCTATCAATTATCACGGTAGTACTCATCATAGATAATATCAAAAGACGAAAGATGCAGAAGGAACTACAGGAGAGCCATGAAGAACTCGTTTCAATCTATGAAGAGTTAACCGCTTCGGAAGAAGAGCTAGAGGTTCAATATGAGAAAATTGAAAAAATGGCGAAGCATGATTATCTTACCGGCCTCCCAAACCGTTTTCATTTTGTGGAAAGGCTCTCACGTGAACTAAAAAATTACTCTTATGGAGCGGTTATGCTTCTGGATATTGATAATTTTAAAGGGATTAATGATACATTAGGTCATGTGTATGGAGATCATTTATTACGGATTATTGCTGAGAGGTTTCATAAGATTACGGATGAAAAATTGTTCTGTGCAAGATTAGGTGGAGATGAATTCTTAATTCTACTGAGCCAGGTACAAGAGCAGAAGGAAATTGATGAATATGTGAAACGGATACAAATGCTTTTTGATGAAGCTTTTCTATACGAGGAGAATGAAAACTATATTAGTTTTAGTATGGGTGTAACGCTATATCCAAAGGACAGTAATAATCTGGATCAATTAATCATGAATGCTGATGCAGCAATGTACCAAGTAAAGCATGGCGGTAAAAACAATTATATCTATTATCATGAAAATATGAAAAATGAAATCACCTCAAAGAAGGAAATAGAAGGGATTTTAAGACAAGCTCTAAAAGAGAAAGGCTTTCATCTGTGCTATCAACCGCAGGTAGATGCAAAGACAGGAGATATTGCAAGTTTTGAA
>JAQZBA010000408.1 GCA_029239365.1 Herbinix sp.
TAGTAATTCTTCTTGATTTTTCTCGGATTTTAGAACATAAACCGTATTAGGTTCAAAATGCTCAGCTATATAATCGGTCAATCCTTTGTGATCCTCTTTCTCACTTTCCACACATACAATTTCCTTAGAGGGATATAGTGCACTCATAAATGCCATGAGGGAGAAACTGTGTCCTTGCGGATAATCCTTGACTTGACCGGCCAGAAAACTTAACTGTTTGTCTGCATATTCCTGATAGCGGGGATTTGCCGTCAGATTAGCAAGCCGTTGCAGTACATAACCGGCTACGGAATTGCCCGAAGGAATAGCTCCGTCATAGACTTCTTTCGGACGATAGATCAGCTGCTCGGAATCCTTTGCATTGAGGAAAAAGCCGCTGTTTTTCTCGTCCCAGAACTGCTCCAGCATCTGATCAGCCAATGATATTGCCATTTTCAGATAATCTATATCAAAGGTTGTGTCATACATGGAGAGTAGAGCCATGCAATAGAAGGCATAATCATCAATATGCCCAAAATAAGCTGCATTATCATCACGATATCTTACATAAAGGCGGCCTCCTTCATCGGTTAAGCGGGTACCAACAAATTCAATAGCTCTTTTTGCAACATCCCGATATTCCTCTTTCTGTAAAATTTGGGCAGCCTTGGAATAGGCTGTGATCATTAATGCATTCCAAGAGGTAAGAAGCTTATCATCCTTATGGAGTTTAAACCGGTTTAAGCGTTGGGAGTAGACCTTCTCACACAGGTGGACTATTCTTTCGTTATCAGACTTTAATTCAGGAGCTTTAATCAGGTTAGGTATCGAAGTCCCTTCAAAGTTACCTTCTTTTGTGATGTCAAAATATTCACAGAAAAAGGAGCCATCCTTATTATCTAGGATTGCA
The DNA here is from genome assembly GCA_029239365.1 of Herbinix sp. Lineage (GTDB taxonomy): Bacteria > Bacillota > Clostridia > Lachnospirales > Lachnospiraceae > Mobilitalea. Next base: position 890 of record JAQZBA010000408.1, read on the forward strand.
TTAATTTCCTCCGGAGTAAAAGTGTAGTACTTGCCTTCCACTCCCTCACTGTCAGCATCCTGTGCACAATAGAAACCGCCCTCCCGGTCCGTCATCTCTCTGCGGACATATTCCAAGGTCTGTTCGGCCACCATTTTATAGAGAGGATTCTTTGTATATTGATATGCCTCAAGATAAGCAATGGTGAGCAATGCATTATCGTATAACATTTTCTCGAAATGAGGAACCAGCCACTTGGCATCCGTAGAATACCTTGAAAAACCATAACCGATATGATCATAGATTCCACCCCGGTACATATGCTTTAAGGTGTTTTCCACAATGAACAGCGTCTGCTCATCTGCTTCTTGGCAGGCATAGCGAAGTAAAAACATAAGGTTATGGGGAGTCGGGAATTTTGGTTCGTTGCCGAAGCCTCCGAAATCATGATCAAAGTTTTGCTTAAACTGTGTTACTGCTAAATCAATCAGGTCCTTTGATACTTTACCGGTATCTGATTTATTTCCAAACTCATGTTTCATAATTTCAGTGATCTGATTACCGGTACGTATTAGTTCATCCCTCTTGGAATTCCATTGAATTTCCACCTGTGTCAGAAGATCCATCAGACCAATCATGCCATAACGTGACTGCTTTGGAATATAGGTAGCTGCATAGAACGGTTTCTGCTCCGGAGTCATCAAGATAGTAAGCGGCCAGCCGCCATGACCGGTAGTGGATTGACAGATGGTCATATAGACAGTATCGATGTCCGGCCGTTCCTCTTTGTCTACCTTAATGCTTATGAAGGCATCATTCAGAAGCGTAGCCACTTCCTCATCTTCGAAGCATTCATGTGCCATTACATGACACCAATGACAGGTAGAATAGCCGATGCTTAAGAAGATCGGTTTGTTCTCCTTTTTTGCAAGCTCAAAAACTTCTTCACCCCAAGGGTACCATTTCACAGGGTTGTAGGCGTGTTGTAGTAAGTAAGGGGATTTTTCATCAATTAATTTATTAGGTATTCTGGTAGTACCTTGACCTTTGTTTGTTACATGTTCGGTTGTATTCATAGACGCACTCCTTATTAACAAATTTATTTTAACAAGATAAAGTTATTTAATTATTATGCCTATTTGGAGTGGAGATTATAAGATGGGATAAAAGAATATGTTTGTTAATGACATAATCTGAGATAACCATATAATGGAAAAATTATGAATAGAAACTCTTCACTTTGATTAAGAAAAGTGTTATATTTATTTTAAGAAAAGGATTAACCGCCTGCAAAACGGTTAATCTCATAGTTCAACTAACTGCCCGATGAGCCGCTAAGTCAGGGGGCAGTTATTTTTTGTGCTTAAAACATAAAATTAAATTACCGATCTTTCTATAAACTGACTAACAACGTCTTATCGTATTATGTAATGCTTGAGTATTTATTTTCTTTACCGATTGCATAAATTCAAAGGGATTAGTGGATGGGTAATATGCGTCTAAAGTTCCCTTTTGGTGCCATATCCCAACATGGCACCAAAGGCAGGTAGAATTATATATTCACTGCAATATTTAAAAAGTAGAAGTTAAATATAATGATAATACTTATTAGAAATGAATGTTCTGATTTTAATTTATTTGTATAAGAATACATTTGCACTAAGATGTTAAGTATAGTTGACAATATTCCACCTTTACATGGTGGAATATAAATTTTATTTCAAGTATACTGTATTTACAAATTAAAGAAAGGCACGTGATAACTATGACATTAGGCGAAAATCTATTGAATTTACGTAAAAAATCTGGTTTTTCTCAAGAAATGGTCGCTGAGAAATTGGGTGTATCCCGGCAAACGGTAAGTAAATGGGAAACAGACCAAACCGTCCCTGAACTTATAAAGGCAAAATCACTATGTCAAATTTACAATGTAAGTTATGAATACCTAATTGGTGAATGCCCTATTACTGGGGATGTTACCAATATGGAACTAATCGTTGATGAAATTGATTGGACAAGTGCATGGAGTAAAAAGTATCCCATTTTAGACTCTTATCAAGGCACTAAAGGGATAGATACTTATAAGGAGAAGATATCTGAGTTATATGACAATTTTAAAAATGAGTTAGGTTTTGATGATACAGATACGGTTTTAGTTTTAAAAGATATTCTTTACCAGAAATATAAATTGATGATAAAGAAAACCAAATAAAATGAGTGCTAACTGTGATAATCTTATCTAAATCATAATTTATTAGGTAATAAGTATTTCAACAAGCCATACATTTGAGGAGTGGGTCACACAAGATAATATAACATTTACTTTA
>JAQZBA010000409.1 GCA_029239365.1 Herbinix sp.
TAACAGCTCGTTTACGGTACATATGTCTTCAAAAAATGTATAACATTCCTCCGAATCCTTTAAGCTTAAGATTGCTTCGAATAAATGATCAACAGCAGTTGTTCTGATGTTTTTGCTCATCGGTAGGACTCCTTTCATCCTGTAGTGATTTAAATAATTCACACAGTATAATTTTAACACTCTAGAGTGCTGAAGTAAAGTGTTTTTTATCAGATACGTAAGAGTGTCCTACCGATAACAGCTCATAGTGAGGAAGATTGATTTAGCTCGTTGATCCTAATTAATTCAGTTGAATCCTTATTCGATACCATGCATGCCGGCTACCTCTTCCTTCTTCTGATACTTCGATACATAGAAATTACCGGAAGTGTCCATACCAGCATAAAACACATCTTTGATTTCATGAACACCGTAGCCGATTAACTGCTTTTTGAGCCAGTGTTCATTCTTACCGATATAGTTTAAGTTGTTATCAAGAATCTTACCATCCATGATGATATCCCGGTTCAAGCCCTTATATGCAGGGGAAAGTGAGATATCATAGGGTGTTAGTGGCTCTTTCTCAGCTTTAGGCTGGACGGAGAGCTGCCCATTTGCTTCCAGTACAGCACTTTCCACATCGGCGATATTAAAAAAGCTGTTTTCCCGGAGCATCATATTAAGCTCGTCCAAAGTAAGACGTATCTTCTTCATATTCTTATCTACTATAAGACCCTTCTCAATAATAAGCACAGGCTCAGAATCGATCAGCTTCCTTAATCGGATACTCTTCATATGAAGGGTATCGATGATCCAGGTCAGCAGGCAGATAGCAATCAGCATGACAAAGGCAAATAACGGGGGATTGTCCTCAAAGGTGGTTGCATTTACGGCAGCAGAACCGATCATGATGCCGACAATATAATCGAAGAAAGTCATCTGAGATACCAGTTTTCTGCCTAATATTCTGGAGAGTACCAGGGTGGTTGCATATATTCCGGTAGTTACAAGAAATGCTTTCATGATTTGTTGAATTAATGTCATATTCAAAACTCCTTTCCTACTAGACTATATCTTTCGTAATATTAAATTCAATTATACAACTACTATCTTTTTAACCCATTATTTGGTATAACAAGGTTAGATAGATAGAAGCAGGAGGTGCCTTATGCAACGATATGAAAAGGTAAGTACCGGAATTAAAGGATTTGATACTGTTATTGATCATCTGCGTCTGGGAGACAATGTAGTGTGGCAGGTCAATTCCATTCACAGCTATCAGGAGATGGTGAATTCTTATGTGAAGCAGGCAAGGCTGGACCGACGGAAACTGGTCTATGTTCGCTTTGGTAACCATGCTCCAATCCTTACGGAAGCATCGGATATTATAGTTCAGAAGATTGATGCCACCAAAGGATTTGAGAGTTTCGCTACAGAGATTCACAATATGGTTACCGACATGGGCAAACAAGCCTTTTATATATTTGACTGTCTGACGGATCTATTGCAATACTGGTATTCTGATCTTATGATTGGTAACTTCTTCCGGGTTACCTGCCCTTATCTCTACGAACTGGATACGATCGCTTATTTTGCTATTATAAGAAATGCCCATACCTTTAGTACCATTGCAGGGATACGTGAGACAACACAGCTCCTGCTAGATTTATATGATGTGAATCATAAAATCTACATCCATCCCTTAAAAGTATGGCAGAGATATTTACCAACAATGTTCTTTCCTCATCTGATTCAGGGCGAAGAGGCAACCTGTATTACTGCAAGCACGGAAGCAGCAGAGCTGTTCTCCAGTATCCTTCGAGGTGAAGATCGTCTGGACTACTGGAATGTGGTGTTTCGCAGTGCCAGATCCAGCTTGAATAAACCTCGGGAGGAACAACAGAAGTTAAAGAAGACACTAATGACTTTATTAATCGGCAGCGAATCTAAAATGCTGGATTTATGTGATAACTATTTTAATTTAAGTGATGTCCTTGAGATTGCCTCAAGAGAGATTGGCACCGGATTTATCGGTGGCAAGAGCGTAGGTATGTTACTGGCGAGGAAGATTATCAGTACTGAGGCGCCGGAACAGTTTAATCCGTACCTCGAACCTCATGATTCCTTCTATCTTGGATCGGATATTTTCTATACTTATATCGTTCAAAATGGCTGGTGGAAGCTTCGAACCCTTCAGAAAGCGGAAGAAGGTTATTTTCAATATGCACCTGAGCTGAAAGAGAAGCTCCTAACCGGTAAGTTTCCGGAGAATATCCAGGAGCAGTTTATCCGTATGCTGGAGTATTTCGGTCAGTCACCTATCATTATCCGTTCCAGTTCCTTGTTGGAAGATAACTTTGGCAATGCCTTTGCCGGTAAATACGAAAGCGTATTCTGTGTAAATCAGGGTACCCCGCAGGAACGTTACGAAGCGTTTGCACAGGCTGTTCGTATTGTTTATGCCAGCACCATGAACCAGGATGCCTTGGAATACCGCATGAACCGTGGTTTATCCATGAAGGATGAGCAGATGGCGATTCTAATTCAAAGAGTGTCCGGTGATTACTATGAGGATAATTTCTTTCCCCACATCGCAGGTGTCGGTAATTCATCGAATCTCTATGTCTGGGATAAGAGCGTCGATGGCAATGCAGGGATGCTTCGACTGGTGTTCGGCCTTGGAACCAGAGCTGTGGATCGAACGGAAGGGGATTATGTTAGAATTGTAAGTCTGGATAATCCTATGCGTGTCCCCTTGATTGCTTATGAGGATAGGATGAAATTCTCTCAGCATTATGTTGATGTGCTCTCATTACAGGAGAATAGACATAGGGCGAAGCCTCTGGAGGAAATCGTTGTTAAGGATATCAAGGTGAAAAAGGATCTCTTTGCAGGTATTGATTATGAGCTGCAGGAACGTCTGCAAGAACGCGGGATCGAAAACGCGCCAACCCCATACCTATTGAATTTCAACGGTCTACTTAAGAATACAATCTTTCCAAGCTTAATGAGGGATCTATTGGCCTTATTACAGAAGACATATGACTATCCGGTAGATATTGAGTTTACAGCAAATTTTAAGTCGGACGGCAGCTTTAAGCTGAATCTGCTGCAGTGTAGACCGCTCCAAACCAAAGGGTTAGGGAAGGCGGTCCCGATTCCGAAGAGGATAGAAGATAAGGAATGTTTTATTAAGACGAAGGGCAATTTCATG
>JAQZBA010000049.1 GCA_029239365.1 Herbinix sp.
AAGGGGTACAAAAGATGAGAATTGCAATTTGTGATGATCAGGCGATGATCTTGGAGCAGACAAGACAAAGTATTAAGAACTATTGCACCAAACATTCCTTTCCATGCGAACTTGTCAGGTTCCTATCAGGGGAAGCCTTGCTTGAGCATGCGCAAGACTTTGACCTAGTATTTCTGGATTACGAGATGCCGAAGCTTAATGGAATGGCCACAGCACGAATCTTAAAGGAAAAGAGCCCGGATACTCTAATTGTATTTTTGACCTCCCATCCGGAGATGATGCCCAATGCATTCGAGGTGAGGGCGTTACGGTATCTTCTTAAACCATTATCAGATATAGAGCTTGAAAGATGTATCAATGCTGCAAGAAAGGAAATTGCTCCTACAGAAGTAATACTCTATGACGGTGATATCCAAAAGGTTACGAGCCTGAGGAATGTTCAGTATATTGAAGCAGCTGAGAGGGGAACAACCGTGAGGACCAGAAAGGAAACACTTACCTCAAGGTTCACGATGTCGGATTGGCAGAGTATATTGCCACAGGATAGCTTTTATCGCTGTCACAAGTCCTTCTATATTAATCTGGCATTTGTTGATGAGATACATAAAGATTATGTTAAGTTACATAATGACGAGAGAGTAGCGATCAGCAGACGATGCAAGAAGGAATTTCAGGATAAATTATTCGGGTTTGTGAGAAACAATGCAGTGTGAAGAAAAAGCATCATCACAAAGCAAATAATAACTCGCTTAGGAAGAACCGCGAATATTCGCAATGTGAATTTCATTCACATTTAGAGGCGCTCATTCCTAGTTATTTCGGGCTGTTTGAGCTGCATTAAAGATGCAGCAGGTAAAGTTAGTGCGACAATTGGGGGGTACTATGGTACAAGAGATATTGTTGAAATTATTTGTGTTAGCTATTGAGATGTGCAAGCTATTCCTATGTTTGAAGGTATTCATGAACATACCGCTGAGGAGATTTGCCCTACAATACTTCTGTGTTTTTGTATCGGTTATGTTTATCACAGAAGCGATCACTATGAATTTAGGAGCAGCAGAGATATTCTACGTTTTTATGGAAGTTGGGATCTATGTTGTAATGGCATGCTTTGTATTTCAGGCAAAACTCTACAAAACGATAATTTTCTTCTTTATTAGTTTGATGGCTATCGATCTATTTGATACGATGTTTTATTTTGTCATTACCAGGATCACCGGGAGGTCCCTCGGTCAACTGTATGCGAACTGGTTATACATTTTATTAATCGATTCCATAAGCCTAGCTCTAGGGTTATTGATAATAATGTTCATGAAGTACATACGAAAAAGGTTCTTGCTTCCAATCAATAAGTTAAATTGGCGAAGTTATCTACTGATATTCTGGATATTGCTATGTTTTGTTTTCTGCATTGGATACTATAAAGTGCTTGAGTTGGAACAAAACAAGAGGATAGAGAATATATTTCTTGTTATCCTTATGATGGCTTCCATAGGAGTATTGATATTAACCATAGTTATGGTAAAGGCCTCCTATTCCAGAGATCACTATAAAGCAATTTCCTTATTGAATCAGGAGAATCTGGTGATACAGCAGAATTATTATACTATGATGAGTGAGAAAAACGAAGATATCCGTAAGTTTCGCCATGATATTAAGAATCATCTGTTTTGCATCCATACTCTTGCAAAAACGGGTAATCAGGAGGAACTCGTTCGGTATATAGAAAACCTGACAGAGGAGATGAAAGATTTCTCGTACCGACTGCATACGGGCAGTAACATAGTAGATGCAATTATTAATGATGCCATGAACAAGCATCCGGACATAACCTTCTCCTCGGAGGGGTATCTACCGAATCCTCTGCATATCAAAGCGGTAGATTTGTGTACAATCGTCTCGAATGTGATTAACAATGCTGTGGAGGCTGTGTCGAAAATCAATGAACCTGGGGATAGAAAGGTTGCCGTTACTTTTAAAAATCACGATCATATGATATTTATGAAAGCAACCAATACAATTGCTGAACCGGTGGCTATCGTTAATAATTCCATTGCTACATCAAAGGTTAATAAAGAATTACATGGCTTTGGGATTGAGAATATTAAGAATAGTATTAAGAAATATGGAGGAAATATAGCACTAAACAGTATGGAAAATGAATTTATCGTCGAAATAATTCTAAAAAATAATTCCAGTGACCGTTCACCTCAAAAAAGCGACCGTTGACAGGAACAATATGGAAAAAAGCTATACTCTATGATAATATGGGTATAGCTTTTTTAGATATATTGATAGGAGGTGTATTGTAATGGGTCCAATGTTAACATCCTTCCGTAATAGTAATTTTATTCATTGGTTTATCGGGCTTTTTTCTTAAATTTGTCGCGGCAATGATGAATCAATTAGTGAAAGGCAGGAGTAAGGAAAATCGATGTTCGAAAAATACTATTGTATAAAACAGCATGATATAACGGACTGCGGGGCTGCCTGCCTCGCTACGATATCAAAGCAGTATGGATATCGGACGTCGATTACAAAGATCCGTGAGGTCGCAGGTACAGATAAGCAGGGAACCAATGCTTATGGAGTGATCAAAGCGGCTGAACAGCTGGGATTTTCTGCGAAGGGGGTTAAGGGGGACAAGCAGGCATTCTTCTCCGAGTTTCCCTTACCCTGTATCGCTCACGTTGTAGCCGATGGGCAGCTTCTCCATTATGTTGTTATTCATAAGATTACGAAGAAGCAGGTCATACTAGCAGATCCCGGAAAAGGTATCGTTAGGCTGACTCCGGAGGAATTCTTTGGGGAATTACAGGATGCTGGAAAAGTACCCCGATATAAGTGGTCCGGTGTATTGATTTTGATGGTGCCGGATCAAACCTTTGAAAAGGGTGATGATACTCAGGGGTTATTTCAGCGGTTTTTCCATCTTCTGTTACCACAGAAGAAGCTATTATTGAATGTATTTGTGGCATCCCTGTTGCTTACTGTTCTTGGTATCTTGGGATCCTTTTATTATAAAGTGCTGATTGATGATATCTTATCTGCAGGGTTATTAAAGACACTACATATTTTGTCGTTTGGCATCATCTTATTGAATCTATTCAAGGTGCTATTATCAGCAATCCGCTCACACCTGTTATTATATTTGAGCCAGAAACTAGATATCGCCTTGTTGCTCGGCTATTACAGGCATGTACTTAAACTGCCGATGAATTTCTTCGGCACCCGCAAGGTTGGAGAGATCATCTCAAGGTTTAACGACGCCTCCAAGGTACGGGATGCTATCTCGGGGGCAACACTTACCATAATGATTGATACCATTATGGCAGTAGCAGGAGGAGTCATATTATATACACAGAATAGCTATATGTTCGGAGTTACGCTTATTGTGGTTCTATTCTATTTTATCATCGTATTCAGCTTTAACAAATGGTATAAGCGGTTGAACCAGGTACAGATGGAGAATAATTCACAATTAACGTCTTATATGGTGGAATCCTTGAACGGCATACAGACGGTTAAAGCATACAATGCGGAGAGAAAAGTCAATCTGGAGACGGAGACAAAGTTCATCCGTTTACTAAGAAGCATCTTCAGATTAAGCTGGGTAAGCAATCTTCAAGGCTCGCTGGTTGGATTTGTGGAGTTAACCGGTGGAATTGTAATTCTATGGGTAGGTGCTTTTCACGTAATCAAGGGAAATCTTACAATAGGCCAATTAATCACGTACAATTCATTACTTGCTTATTTTCTTGATCCGGTGAAAAACTTGATTAACCTACAACCGCAGATGCAGACAGCAATTGTGGCAGCAGACCGACTAGGTGAGATTCTTGACCTGGAACCGGAGAGAACCTCTACTGAGGATAAGAAATTGAAGCCGGAAACGATGAAGGGTGATATCACCTTCAAGAATGTATCCTTCCGTTACGGAACCCGCAGGACGGTATTGGAGCACATCTCGATGCACATTAAGCATGGGGAGCGCATTGCCCTGGTAGGGGAAAGCGGTTCCGGTAAGACCACCTTAGTGAAGCTGTTATTGAGTTTGTATAACCCAGAAGAGGGGGATGTACTGATCAACAGCAATAATGTCAAGGATATCAATCTGGAAAGTCTTCGGGATAAGATTGCCTACATTCCGCAAGAGACCTTTCTCTTTAGCGGAAGCATCATGGATAATCTAATGCTGGGGTTGGATGAGGTAACACCTGAGGAAGCAATTGAAGCTTGTAAGAAGGCGGAAGCCCATGATTTTATCAACGAGCTCCCATTACGCTATGAGACTAGGCTTGAGGAAAATGGGACAAACCTATCAGGAGGACAAAGACAGCGTCTCGCAATCGCAAGAGCCATACTTAAGAAGCCTGATATATTAGTTCTTGATGAAGCTACAAGCAATCTAGACTCTATTACAGAGAGAGCGATTGAGTCTACGATAGAGGAATACAGTAAGGAAATGACTACGATTATTATTGCCCATCGGTTAAGCACAATTAAAAGATGTAATAGGATCTATGTGATGGAGAAGGGGAAGATTATTGAGGCTGGTGACCATGAGGAATTACTTGGATTTAAGGGGCAATATGCGAAGCTTTGGGGTCAGCAGACAGGTTGATAATCATCTTTTATACTTGTTGTATATGGTATCTTTGTATTTGCGCGCAAAAAGAGCCGTTTACATATAAATCTAAGAACAACATTGTCTTGGAGTAACAAAATTGAATTAGAATTAGTATTTAACAAAATATGCAAGGAGGTGATTAGATTGGTCGAAACAATGAGATTAAATGGGTTTGATGAACTTAGTCCTGACGAATTATTTACCACAGATGGTGGTGGTATTTTGGAAAAGAGCCTTTGGCTCACTGCAGGAATAGTAGCTGCAGTATGGACTCCTATCGTTGTAGGCGCTTTAGTAGCTTCTGGTGTAGGGGCGCCTTTAGCTGTTGGTGTAGCTATTTATGGCGCAGGTGCAGCAACCTACTGTGTAAGTAAATCAACACATTCATAGGAGGGAAGAGAATGGATAATTTTGCTGAATTAAGTTATGGTGAATTGGCAGACCTCAATGGAGGCTGTACTGGTTGTAAAGTAGGCGAATCACTTATGGTGGTTGGTTTAGTGGTTATGGCTCCAAGTGTAATAACAGTTGGTATTGCAGTATGGGACCTGATTAGAATCTGGGGATAGAATTCTTCGGTGACTTCGCTTCTATAAGTTGCACTTGTAGACGACTACAAGTGCAACTTAGGAAGTGTTTATGAATAATTAGTTTTATATGGAGGTATATTCGAATGAATACAAAAAATATTTCTTCGGTGTTATTTGGTGTTTGTTTTCTAGCATTAACATGCTCTTATTATTATAGAACAATTAGGATGTTGATTGGAAAACCATTTACAATAGTCAGTGAAATGAAAACATGGATTAAGTATGTCGTTATCGTTGGTTTGATATTATCATTGATATTTTTAATAGTTCCGATTTATATGATAATTTCACATGATTATTTTGGGTTTGGTAGTACTGTATTATTTCAAGGCTTATTTGTTTGGCCATCGTATTTTATTTTAGATCATTATAAGAAAGCGAGTAGGTATAAGGACAATTTTCACAGTAATAAGCATAATAATTTGTAATGAATCATCCTGTATTTTAAACTAGTGGGCATTAACATTCGGGAGTTCCCATTTCGGTATGAGACTAGACTTGTGGAGAGTGGACAAATCTAGAATAATTATGATGGAGTATAGAATGAAATCCAAAAAGAACAGTATAATAATAAGCTTTATTGTATTCGAGACAATAGTATTAACCTGTATCTATGATATCTTAATAAACGCATCAATTGGTGAAGGTATAGCATGGTTAATGATGTATACATTATTCGTTTTGGAATTGGGCTTTGTTGTTATTAATATTATTTTTGTTCGAATAATAGAAGATTATAAAGAAAGCAATAAACAGCTCTTTATATTTTTAAATGACAGGCTATTATTCCTATATGTATTAGTTGTTATATCAATATTTGGTTTTGTATATTCTGTTCTGGTAGATCCAACTTACATTATTTTTATTGCTATGATACTTTCGGGTAAATTTTTTCTTAAGCCACACATTCTATTTGTCAATCAGGATAAATTATTTTATAGCGATGATCGGTTTACTAAAATAAAGCAGGTCAAAGAGTATAAAATTGAGAACAATGAAATTAATATAACCTTAGTCGAGGGAAAAGATATAAAGATTAATGTTAAAAATGAAAAAAATATTAAAGATTTTACACAAGCAATATCTGATTCGTTTATAAACAACTAATTTACTACGATAGGTAAATAGGTAAGTCCAAGGAGCAAAATCATGAAACCCATCCTTATCAATATCAATGAACTCTCTGATAGCCGGGAGGTATACGATTCAAAACCGAATATTTTTTTTGGTATCTTCATTTATACTATCTTGGGGATGCTTCTGATTGCACTGATCTGGATGTATTTCGGACGGATTGATGTTGTAGTGAAATCAGAAGGTATGATACGCCCGAACAATCAGGTTGCAACTGTTGTGAATACCTATGGAGGAACTTTAGAAAGTGTGAATATAGAAGATGGCTCCTCAGTGAAGGAGGGGGATGTCCTCTATGTTGTTGAGCATGGCGAGCTTTTGACAGAATTAGCCTATCACGAGGAGCTGCTAGCTGATGTGGAAAACCATCTTTCTCTATTGAAGAGATATAAACAATCGATTGAGGAAGGGATTAACTATTTCACCAATTCACCGGAGGAAGAGGAATATTACATAAAATATCAAGCGTTTGAGATTAATTATGAGCTAATGGAAAATGACCTGAATTATAGTGATAAGGAAAGGCAATTAAATTTAGACTCAGTAGAGGAACAGCTGATCGAATTGAATACTAAGAGAGAGAATATGGAAAAGCTGAAGCAAGCAATAATCGAGAATAAAAACCAGTTCTCAAATTCCGGGGATGAGAAAGAATATTATAACCTTTATCTTAAATATCAAAGCGATTATAAATCGTTAATAGCCCAGTATGACAGCAAACGAATTGAGATCGATCATTCCACTACGGAAGAAGGATTGGTCAATTCACTGGATTATTATCAAGGGGTAAGGGATGGCTTAAAGAAGTTGAAATTAAGTATCACAAAGGGAAGAAGCATGTTCGAGGATACGAATAGCTACAGCCTCCAATATGAGGAATATGTGAATAAGGTGGCAGACCTGACAATCAGCCATGAGCAGGCACAGGAAGCATATGTAATCAATAAGGAGCTAGAAGAGCTGGCTGTAAGCGAGTGGGAAGTACAGCAATCAAAAGTCACAATGGAGGAAGCGGAACGGGCAATCGGAACCTATGGAGCTAATTACCTAGCGAATGTGAATTCCGGTATTACGGAAGTGGAGAAGAATATCAAGGAATTGAGCCTCACCAAGGAGAATACAGTTACGAAGGATAAGCTCTATGAGCAGAATGAGAAGGATAAGTCGGCAGCACTTAATAATTATAAGCTGAAGTATCTGGTAGAGCTTGATAATACGATTGCGACCTTGGAAGAGAGCATCAGGAACACCCAAGCGAATAAAAGCAATCTCGAACTTCAGGGAGAGAAAATTTTTATCTATGAGGATGTAGATACAGAAGCTAATCTTTTTAAATACCGTAACAATGAATACGGAACCACAGTGAACAGTATCAATACCTATCAAGATAAACAGAGTGAATTACAGGCCAACATTGATAAAATCAATTCCCAGATAGAGGAGGCGGTTGTTGAAGCAACGAAATCCGGAGTAATCAACACCAATATTGAATTGGTGGAGGGGGATGTATTATCAAGCGGGACACAGGTTCTAACAGTAATTCCCGAGGATAATAGTGAATTTAAAGTAAGTATCTATGTTAGCAATGCAGATATCGGCAAGCTAAGTCAAGGCATGAAAGCGAAATTTAATATCTATGCTCTTCCAAGTAGTGAGTATGGATATATGACAGGAACGATAACGAATATTTCCAAGGATCTAAAGGTGGATTCAGAAAGTGGTTCCGGATATTATCTGGTAGAAGCAAAGCTGGATCATAGAGCAGTGTATGATGCCGGGGGCAATAAGGCACAGCTTAAGGTCGGAATGGCTTGTCAAACCATGATGATAACAGAAAGCAAACGAATCTTAACCTATGTTCTTGAGAAGATAGATTTATTAGTTGATTAACAGTACATATGCATGAGGTTAGTGTGAAGCAAAAAAATCTTCACACAGGAAGAAACGCGAAGTCCGCCCATTGGAGCGAACTCCTTGTTCTTCCGGGTTTGAGCCGCATCGAAGATGCAGCAGGGGAGGTTAGGATGGGAATCTTATTGGATCAAATGTATGAAATGAGTAACCTGGTATCACTATCAGGACGTTTTAATGGAGCGCAGTTTCAGAAGGAAATTATGGGTTTAACAAATACCTTCAAGGATTATTCATTAAACAACGGAGAGTATATTATTACGACGACAAAAGCCGTGGAGAATGTAGGAGGAGAGCAGATAATGGAGGTTGAGGTTCTACTTCCGGTTAATTACCGAGTTCCGGTTGCAGAACCCTACGGCTACAAGAGTAAAATCAAGATTACCAATGCACTGTATATGAAGGTGGATGAAATAACAAAATTGCAGGATTCCTTGAATATGGTGAATCAATTTATTGCAGAACATCAACTGCAACCAATTACTTCAGCATATCTGATCCAGACAAAGCAGGAGGAGAAACCCTGTATCGAGATATACATAGGAATTAATCCTAATATAATTTGAGACGGTCAAAGATAGGAAGTCAATTGATGATGTAAATGAGAGAGGATTGTATGAAGAAGAAATTTAAGATAGATTTTATTTCTGTCATAATAGGTTTTCTATCTTTTGTTATTATTTCTGTGATCTTTAATTTAATATATAAGTAATTTTATCTTAAACTACAACTTATCATTTTCATGCGCGCAAAGACGGTAGGTTTTAGATAAAAACATTAATAACTATGTTTTTTATTATATTGGGAGGTGAAAAGAATGAAGGAATTAAAGAAAGAAGAATTAATGAGTATTGATGGTGGTTTTGTGATCAATCCGGCACTTCTGCCGCTTGTTGTTTTTGTGCCTGTTGCTAAGCCTGTCGGTGCGGCCGCAACATTACGTCCGTAATTAAATATGAAGCTGATTACTTAATCAGCGAGGCAGAAAGGTTAATAAATAATGAAAAAGAGAATTTTAGCACTCTTATTAGCTATAATCCTGTGTATGGCTGTAGTATTACCGGCACAGAGTACATTGGTTCAGGCAGCAGAAGCAGGCGGTCAGATCATGAGTCCTTGGGCAATGAGCGACTTAGTGGTCGGGGAGACCTACGGTATCTTCCCGGCAACTTGGGCAGAGAAGAGCATGACGACTTCCATCACCCAAGCGAAATTCAGCGTTCTGTTAGCCGGACTGCGCCATAAGCTTCTTGCTACGGATGAGATTACAGAGAGAAATGATGCAAGACCTAAACTTGACTCCTCCCTAAGTGTAGAAGAGGTAGTAAAGGCATACTATGTTATATTATCGAACTATGACTACCCTGTAGATCTGGGAATGAATAACGGACTCTCGGCAGTAGCTTACATGAAGAAGATTGGGATATATACAGGAGCTAATGGAGAGCAGTCACTAAAGGACCGCTGCTCAATTGAACAGGCAATTGCATTGGCAACCCGGATCGTAACCTACTTATATGAAGCTGTGGGAGCATCGAGTAAAGGCTTTCTCTGGGAAGTAAAGTCAGGTGAGAATACGATATATCTCCTGGGTTCAATCCATCTTGCCTCTAGCAGGATCTATCCCTTCAGCAGTAAGATATGGCAAGCTTATCTAAGCTCCGATGCTCTGATTGTAGAAGCAGACATATATAATCAACAAGAGCTTCAAGCTATGAATGCACTTGTTATGTATATGGATGGAACAACCTTGAAGGATCATGTGTCTGCAGAATGTTATGAGAAGGCGGTGCGTACTGCTAAGCTCCTTGGTATAACAGAAGCTCAGGTAGCTCTTGTAAAACCATGGTATCTTAGCTCGGTGATGGAGAATTATCTACTAGCCGGAACAGTAGATGCAGACAAATTAGTGTCGGCCCTTGGTATTGACCGTACCTTTATTAATCAGGCATATCTATATCAGAAACCTCTGGCACAAATAGAAGGACTTACGAAGCAAATCCAGATTATTGATGGCTTCTCTCCTGAATTGCAAGAATTCATGCTGATGGACTATATTGATAGGTTGGACGAATTCTTGGCAGGAACAGAGAATAAGGAAGAGCTAAGCACTAATGAATACGCGAATCTACTGCTTCAGTATTGGCATGAGGGAAATGTAGAAGAGTTTGGCAAGATCTATTCGGAGGATGACCTTTCTGAAGCTGCAGAGGATGCCAAGCTACAGAAGCTTATGGCAGAATACAAGGATAAATTAATGGTCCAGCGGGATAATGGGATGGCTGATTATATCAATAATCTACTTAAGACTGAAGGCAGTAATACTTACTTCGTAGTTGTAGGAGCGGGTCATTTTATTAGTGATAATGATGTAATAGACCGACTCGAGGATAAAGGATATACCGTTACACAGATTAAATAGGATATATAAAATCTTCAATAAGATACCTGCTCCATCGGATGTCGGTCATCTTAGCAATAGTGGCTTTAGCGGGTGGGGGTAATATAGTGGTAGTTTGAGTGAAGCTAGTTCGATTTCTAGGGCTTGCTTCACTCATATAACACAAGGATGGGAGTAGTTCAGATGAATGCGAGATTTCATAAGTTGAGAATATGGAAGATAACTGTTGTGATCCTGCTTATTCTGGGTTTACCTGGAGTATCCGTGTCAAGTGCTGAGGAGATCTCCAGCTATACCATCGGAACAGGGAGCAGAGCCTATCAATATGAGGAGCTTTTAGGTCTTTATCAATATAGTAGTCCGGCCTACCTGAAAAGCAGTGTTACTTACCAGATTGAAGCGTTGAATGCAACGCTGGCGGCAGAGAGTTATAATTCGGTCAACAGGGAATACGCGGAAATCGTGGTGAAACTATCTGAGCTGGAGGGTGTCAAAGGAACCTTGCAGGCCTATGCAGCCGGAATAACAGATGCTACTGCACTGGCTGAGATTAATGCAGAGCTTATGAATATAGATGTCCAGATTAACCAATATAGTAAAAGTATAAGCACTGCACAATTTAGTTTGGCAGAGACCAAGCTACAAGAGGAGATGGCTGTGTTTTATAATACCTATCAGCACATGCTTATTACAAATGCTCAGACTTCTCTGAAGAATGAATTCTTAAAGAAATGCTATGGATTAATGTTAATCAAAGAACAGCAAGATTATTACCAAGCATATCAGAGCTATCTTTCTCTGGTTAGGACCGTTCAGGTTATCAAATATCAACGGGGTCTCATAGGCCGAGTGGACCTAGATCTGGCGGAGGCCAATCTGATGAAAAACGATGTAACAATATTAAAAAATCAATCTAATTATGATAAATCTTTATCTATTATCATAAAAGAGACTAATCTCGGCAGCGATTTTAACTTTCGCTTTCAGTTACCGGCAGAACGAAAGGATTATAAGCAGGAAGAGCTTCAGGCGACATTTTTAATCAATAATGTCACCTTAAAACAGCTCTCGAACTATATTAACAGCTATATTAATTATCAGAACAATAACACTACGAAAAGTCAGGCTCTAACCAAACAGATTGATCTAAAAATTCAGGATTATAGTCTGCAGGAGAACGAGCTTCGCAATAATATAAAAGCCTATGCTAAGGATGCAATCACTGCCTATGAGAATGCATTTCGTACCTATGAGATGGCTAGAAGTGAGATAAAGCTGAAGGGGAAGCAGCTGGAGATCGTTGTTGCGAAAAAAGCTTATAAGAAAGCGACAGAATTGGAGCTACGTCAGGCGGTCTACGAGAAAGAAGCGGCGGAAGTAACTTTATATCAGAGCTACTATGATATCATAGTATGGCAAAATATCTTGGACAATCATATCTATGGGGCAACTCCTTAATGGGTGTATTAATAATCAGACATAGATTGTATCATAGTACTAATTTTACATGATACCTATGCTTCATAGTATCAACAATACAATAATAATTCTTCTTGCATTTTTCTGTGGGATAATATATGATACAATTACAATTGAATAATAAGGAAATTCCTAAGTATAATGTTAGCATGGTTAGTTCATCGTACCAATTGAAGGACGATAGGATGACACCGGATAAAGTATAGAATGCGAAGGGAACTTCCAACACCCTAACGAAAGTCTTGACCCAAGGAAGCGTGGCAGGAACTTGAACGTGGTTGTATTCAGGAAGCTATGTACTAATATAGTCTATTTGAATACTTGGTTAATGAAAGTTATATGGATTTCATTAACATAATATACGATTAAGCGATGCACCGCTATGCGAGCCGGAGGTTCCGGACTTCATAGGACGGTGTTTTTTTATTGTATAGGAAAAGTATACAGCATTTTATTATTCAATGGACAATTGACCAATACTATAAATAGATTGGAACAATCAGAATGGAGGATTCTATGAAAACAATCACAAACAAACGAACTTTGAAAATGGTGCAGCTTGCACTTTTTACATCAATTATTTTGCTGATGGCCTTTACACCCCTCGGTTATATCAGAACTCCGGGTCTAGAGATTACATTACTAGTAGTGCCGGTAAGTGTAGGCGCGATTATTCTTGGGCCCACAGCAGGAGCAATTCTAGGTGGGGTGTTCGGTTTGACGAGCTTCATCCAGTGTTTTGGTCCGAGCCCCTTTGGAGCAACCTTGCTCAGTATCAGTCTGATAGGAACCTTTGTCGTATGTATGATACCTCGTATTCTTATGGGCTGGCTGACAGGTCTGATCTACAAGGCGATGAAGAAGTGGGATAAGACTAGGTTGATTTCCCATGCTGTAGCAAATCTGGCAGGTCCTTTATTGAATACTTTGTTTTTCATGACCACGTTAATATTATTATTTTATAATACAGAGTATATCCAAAGCATAGTAACCGCATTGGGGGCAACGAATGTTTTTGAATTCGTTATACTCTTCGTAACTGTGAATGGTTTGATTGAAGCTCTGATCAGCTTTGTGGTAGGAACCACGGTATCGAAAGCAATTGATGTTTTTACCAGGAAGTCCGGAATACAGGTTGACTAATTAGTGATAGAAATTAATTCATTGAATCTGAACCAGAATAAATTCAATGGATCAGAAATTGATCAGAAATAAATTTAATGAATACAGAAATTATCTTGACATATCTTATGCGGCATGTTATATTATATAAGCTGTGAATACTGCTGGACAGTATAAATCAGGTCAAAAGTAGAGAATCCATCTCTCACCCATAACGTAAGGTTATTTACTGTGAAAGGGTTAATGCCAATAAGAATTCAGTATTATTTCTGAGAAGAGATAATTGTATACTTGTGCATTTAGGGTGGATATTCTATATCCATCCTTTTTTATATTCATAAACTGTCTGAGAAGCTGACATTTTCGATTATGATTAGAGATCATCCTATCCTAGAAATGCTCCCTAATGTGTAATTGGTTTCGCATCTAAGTTACATTCACACAGATGGAATTATGAAAGCAATTGAAACCATGTAACAGTTAACTTATAACCTATGGAGGTGCAGTACTATTAGCGATTTAATGATTAATGAACAGATCAGAGACAAAGAAGTTCGATTGATTGGTGAAGACGGAGAGCAGTTAGGGATCCTGTCTACCAAGGATGCAATGAAACTCGCAAAGGATGCTAACCTTGACCTTGTCAAAATAGCTCCCACAGCAAAACCACCGGTTTGTAAGATTATCGATTACGGAAAATACAAATACGAGCTAGCAAGAAAAGACAAAGAAGCCAAGAAGAAACAAAAGGTTACCGAAGTAAAGGAGATTCGTTTATCACCGAATATCGATGAGAATGATCTGAATACTAAGGCAAATCAGGCACGTAAGTTTCTTACTCACGGTGATAAAGTGAAGGTTGCATTACGTTTTCGTGGTCGCGAGATGGCTCATACATCTTCCTCTAAAGTAATCTTGGATGATTTCTTTGCAAGACTCGAGGATATCGCTGTTGTTGAAAAGGCTGCCAAACTCGAAGGACGAAATATGATTATGTTCTTAACAGAAAAACGTTAAAATACTAAAATTTAAACAGCATTTCGGATGGGCAGAACATAATATCCTGCCTCTTCCGGCTGAATTAATTATTAAGGAGGAAACATCATGCCCAAGTTAAAATCAAGCAAAGCAGCAGCAAAGCGCTTCTCACTCACAGGAACTGGAAAGTTGAAGCGAATGAAGGCTTATAAGAGTCATATCTTAACAAAGAAATCCGCTAAGAGAAAGAGAAATCTTCGTAAGGCAGCTATGACGGATTCAACTAATATCAAAAACATGAAGAAAATCTTACCATATCTGTAGAGATTGGTGATAAAGGAGGAATAGAACATGGCAAGAATTAAAGGCGGATTGAACGCTAAGAAAAGACATAATAAAGTATTAAAGCTGGCTAAGGGTTACAGAGGTGCCAGATCTAAGCAGTATAGAGTAGCAAAGCAGTCAGTAATGAGAGCTTTAACTTCTTCTTTCGCTGGTAGAAAAGAAAGAAAGAGACAGTTCAGACAGTTATGGATCGCAAGAATTAACGCTGCTGCCAGAATGAATGGCGTATCCTACAGCAAGTTAATGCATGGATTAAAAGTAGCTAACATCGACATCAACAGAAAGATGCTTGCAGATATGGCAATCAATGATGCAGCAGGCTTCACAGCTATCGCTGAGGTTGCAAAATCCAAGTTAGCATAAATCGATCTTATACACCCTCGAAACCCTGTGTTTTGGGGGTTTTTAATTTCTCGGCTTCACTAATAGCTCGATATGCAATTAATACGATCTCCTTATTTGTTTTAGAGTTCAACGTTTTTTCTAACTCAGTAATGTTACTAACCTCTTCCTTAGTGATATCGGCTATACAATAGTCTTTAAAATCCTTGATTTCCATGGGTTTATCTCCTTTCTATGGTAGAAGTATGTGTAATATTTCTAGATTTAAACAGTGAAAATTAATTTGATAAGTA
>JAQZBA010000410.1 GCA_029239365.1 Herbinix sp.
CATCTGAACCCTGAACTCGCTCTCAGCCGGTGGCAAGTTCTCTCTGGCGGGAAAACATATCCTACTACATTCACCTTCAATGTTGTTATCTTTTCACTTATATTAATCCACTTTTTCCATATTGTCAAGAGATTGAACACATTTTCCTTTTGACTTTCTTAATCAATCATTATATGCTTATTCATGATATATTGTGACACAATCATACTTGCAGTATGCGTCTATGCATAGGAGAAAACAATGGATAAGAAAATACTATTTTTTGATATCGATGGAACTATATTAAGTCATAGAAATTATCAAGTGTCTGAAAGTACGAAGAGTGCCCTCAGACAGGCACAATCGAACGGACATATTGTAATGATAAACACAGGTAGAGTGAATTCCTTCATCGATAGAACTGTTCAGAGTATAGGCTTTGATGGCTTTATCTACGGCTGCGGAACCCCTATTATTTATAAGGAAGAAGTACTATTTCATACTGAATTAACCAAAGAATTAATACAATCCCTCATCAAAGATCTTCGGGAGTTGAAGATTGAAGCAGTTCTGGAGGGCTCGAAAGCTGTCTTTTATGATTACAACTCCAATAGTCCAATCGTGAAAGGTTTGATTGATTATCAAGTAAAGCATCAATTTGCTGCAAGTAGTTGGGATGACCCTGAGATTGCATTTGATAAGCTTTGCATCTGGCCAGAAGATAAGCAGCGATCCAATCTGTTCTATGACAAATATAAGGATGTATTGGACTTCATAGACCGTGATGGCCGACTTTACGAGATTGTACCCAAAGGTTTTTCTAAAGCCAGCGGTATTGAATATATGATAAAGCATCTAGGCATTCCGTATGAGAACACTTATGCCTTCGGTGATAGTGAGAACGATCTGTCAATGTTAACTTATTCCAAGCATTCGATCGCCATGGGCAATTCATCTCAAGCAATCAAAGATATCGTTACTTATGTTACTGAAGATGTGGATCACCATGGGATCGAACATGCTCTCAAGCACTTTAACCTTATCTAGTAATCTGTGATAGGGAGAGCAGAGGGGTGTTTATATCGTAGACTTATGACAGAGGAAGCCGGATTAATAATTCATTAATTATAATCAATGAACGTATCTGTCTTAGTTTCATGTTATTAATTAACGGTACTTAATAGATACTTATTCATCTTGTATTAAAGCCCATAATATGATAAAATTAGCACGGTAATGAGATCAAACTGTTTCCAGAAGGAGTGTTGTCGATGCAAAATTACGACGTAATCATCGTAGGAGCCGGACCGTCCGGTATTTTTTGTGCCTATGAATTAATCAAAGAGAACAAGGATCTGAAAATATTAATGGTGGAAAAAGGCCGGCCGATCGAAAAGAGAATGTGCCCCAAGAGAACCACCAAGCACTGTATCGGCTGCCAACCCTGCGCTATTACCACTGGTTTTGCCGGTGCCGGAGCATTTTCTGATGGAAAGCTCTCCCTTTCTCCCGATGTTGGCGGTAATCTTCCGGATATCCTTGGCTATGACAAAGCATTGGAGTTGATTAACGAATCCGATGATATCTATCTGAAATTCGGAGCAGACACCAATGTCTATGGTGTTGACAAGGAAGCAGAGATTCGCGAGATCAGAAGACGTGCCATCAACGCAAATCTGAAGTTAATAGAATGCCCGATCCGTCACTTAGGAACGGAGGAAGGCTATAAAATATATACAAGATTACAGGAACACCTGTTATCAGTTGGTGTTGAGATGGTCTTCAATACTATGGTTATGGATATCATCATTGAGGATAAACAAGCAAAGGGTGTCGTAACCTCGAAAGGTGATACCTTCTATGCCAAGGAAATCGTATCTGCCATCGGTCGTGAAGGTTCAGACTGGTTTAGCCAGATTTGTATGGATCATGGTATTGAGACCAAGGTCGGAACCGTTGATATTGGTGTTCGTGTCGAGGTACGCGATGAGGTAATGGAATTCTTGAACAAGAACCTCTATGAAGCAAAGCTGGTATATTACACCCCTACCTTCGATGATAAAGTACGTACCTTCTGTACCAATCCTTCCGGTGAGGTTGCAACAGAGTATTATGAGAACAATCTTGCCGTTGTGAATGGACATGCTTATAAATCAAAAGAATTCAAGACCAATAATACAAACTTTGCTATCCTTGTATCGAAGAATTTCACCAAGCCCTTTAAGACACCGATCGAGTATGGTAAGCACATCGCGCAGCTTAGTAATATGCTTTGTGGTGGCAGAATTCTCGTTCAGACCTTTGGTGATTTTCAGAGAGGTAGAAGAACAACAGAGGAGCGGTTATGCAGAAATAATCTTGTCCCAACATTAAAGGATGCGATCCCAGGTGATCTATCCTTAGTATTCCCTCATCGTATCATGGTGGATATCAAGGAAATGATCCTGGCTCTTGATAAGGTTACTCCCGGTATCGCCAGTGATGAGACCTTGCTCTATGGTGTAGAAGTTAAGTTCTACTCTAACAAGGTAGTTGTCAATACTGATTTTGAGACCAGTATTGAAGGCCTTCGTGCTATTGGTGACGGTGCTGCCGTAACTCGTGGCTTACAGCAGGCTTCTGCCAATGGAATCAGCGTAGCAAGAAGTATTTTAGCGAAGATGAATCAATAATATTTCGGGTGTCATAAGTTATATCCAAAGTATAATGGTGAATATATGTGCATATGTATGCAGATGGCGAAGACCGTCCGATTGCGGATGCCTTATTCCGCATGAGGGTAAGGCGAGTCCAGATGTATGCATATACACGTATGTTCACCTCTATTCATTTGTCCGACTTATGACACCCAAACTCTTTCTATAGCCATTCCTCGGGAATTGGGTCACTCGTCAAGAACAGATCCGGGTCTCTCTGCAAGTAGGAGGATGTCAACTCTGCCATTCCAACCGCATCACATAAGATGCTTGTTGTATCTCCAATCTTTCCTTCGATTGCAATGTCATGATGCAAGAAGGGTACTAGCATCTTATCATAATTCTGAGAGATATCCCCAACCGGATTGTAATGTCCACGCAGTGGCCGGTCAATCAAGTTTCCCTCCGGTGTCATGATCTGATAAGGACGATAATACTCGGTTAACCGATTATCGATTCGGTTCCATTCCTCCACCCCATGAAGGTAGGTATTTCGTTT
>JAQZBA010000411.1 GCA_029239365.1 Herbinix sp.
GTATGTCCTGTAGCATCAACTACGTACCATTTTCTTTCAATTGTTGCTGGACTAGCCATAAAACTTTTCATCGGTTTACCTCCTTATGAAAATGTATTCTCGATTTTTATTCTTCTTTAATGACCATCAAATGTCCTGATAAAACACTGATTGTAAGTCATTTTATACTCTTCACGATCTCAAATACTATTACCGGGGCATTGGTTCAAGTATTCTCACGTCACGATTCATAATTATATTATATGTTACCGTTTGTGTCAAGCACTTTTCTGGTAAAATCGAGCTTTTAACCGCAATTTTGTTAAATTTTACTACTACTGCTTACCTACACTTTCATACTTTCTATTGAAAAACATTGTTTCCTTACAGCATTCTTATTATAATAGATTTATGATAAATAAGTAAGCACAACGATAACACAATCTTCAGCAAAGATATCCCAAGCGTCACAGGAGCCATTATGATTTATAATATAAACTTTACTATATAAGACAAGAGAGAGGTTCTGATTTATGAAGAATTCCGGTTATTATACCTCCGGTGAATTCGCCCGGATGGCACATGTTTCTATTCGCACCATACGTTTTTATGATAAACAGAATATTCTAAAGCCCTCTTATGTAAGTCCCGCCGGCTCACGTTTTTATTCCGATACAGATTTAGCCAAATTGCAGCAGATACTCCTATTCAAATTTCTAGGCTTCTCCTTGGAGGATATCCGGGAGATGACGATACATGACACGGATCAGCATTACTTACTTCAGTCTTTGAAGCTTCAGCTTAAGCTGGTACGTGACCGTGTCGAACATTTGCATTTGGCAGAGAAAGCAATCCAAGATACAGCCATCGCCATTGAGACAGAGCATAACATCAATTGGAGCCAGATGCTTAAGCTAATCCATTTAACGAATCAAGAAAAGAGTTTAAAGAGTCAATATCAAAATGCCACCAATATTGCTGCTCGAATTAATCTTCACCGGCTCTTTGCAACAAACCAGCTTGGCTGGTTTCCTTGGATCTATGAGCAATGTAAGATACGGCCCGGCATGCGGGTCTTAGAGGTCGGGTGCGGAAGTGGTGCCTTATGGACCGAGAACAAGCCTCAACTTCCGTCAGATATCACAGTAATCCTCTCAGATATATCAGAAGGAATGCTGCGTGATGCTAAGAGAGCCATTGGTCAGGAAGATACTCGTTTTACGTATCATGCCTTTGATTGTCACAATATCCCCTATCCGGAGCATAGCTTTGATTTAGTAATTGCCAATCATATGCTCTTCTACTGCAATGACATCCCCCAGGTAACTTCCGAGATTAATAGGGTAATCAAACCCGGAGGAAGCTTCCTATGTAGTACCTACAGTGCTAATCACATGAAGGAGATCAGTCAGCTGGTCCAAAATTATGATAATCGCATCGCATTATCTGCAGATACTCTGTATGAACGGTTCGGGCTTATGAATGGTAAACAGCTTCTTCAACCTTATTTTGCAGAGTGCCGGCAGCAGCTGTATCCCGATGAACTTGTAGTAAATCAAGCTGAGCCCTTAATCGAATATATTCTATCCTGTCATGGCAATCAGAATCAATATCTACTGGATAATTACAAGGATTTTCGTGCCTTTGTAGAGAAGAAAACTAAGAATGGGTTTCACATTACCAAGGAGGCAGGGGTATTCATCTGCACGAAATGAATCGGAATACATCCGCATTCGGACGGTCTTCACCATCTGGACACGCCTGCACCTATATTCTCGGTTTTTCTTAAGTGAAGACTTATGACATCTGGACTACCTTACCCGCATGAGGATGGTCTTAATCAAAACCCTAAAAAATAATAATAAGATATAATAAATAGAAAAAAACAGAAATACAAAAAAAGTTCTTGCAGGTGACCTAACGTCACCTTTTATAATATATTTAGACGCTCAGGAGACATTAATAGAGAACGTCTTCTCGAGAGAGATCAGTGGATCAGAATATATCACTCAGATCTCTAAGTAACATAAAAATATACTAAAATAGGAGGAATGAATATGACAATCATTGTAACCGGAGGTGCCGGATTCATCGGTAGTAATTTTATATTCCATATGCTGGACAAATATCCGGATTACCGTATCGTGTGTCTTGACTGCTTGACTTATGCAGGCAATTTATCTACTCTAGCACCGGTAATGGATCATCCTAACTTTCGCTTTGTTAAAGAGAGCATTACCAACCGAGCGGGAGTCTACCAATTATTCGAAGAGGAGAAGCCGGAGATCGTCGTTAACTTTGCAGCAGAGAGTCATGTTGACCGCTCCATAGAGAATCCGGAGGTGTTCCTTGATACGAATATCATAGGTACCGCTGTTCTTATGGATGCCTGTCGTAAGTACGGTATCAAGAGATATCACCAGGTATCTACCGATGAAGTATACGGCGACCTGCCACTGGATAGACCTGATTTATTCTTCACCGAAGAGACTCCAATCCATACCAGCAGTCCCTACAGCTCCTCCAAAGCCGGTGCAGATCTGTTGGTATTAGCTTATCATCGTACCTACGGCTTACCTGTTACCGTTAGCCGCTGTTCCAACAACTATGGACCCTATCATTTCCCAGAGAAGCTAATCCCACTGATGATAACCAATGCCCTGAATGATAAACCGCTTCCTGTCTACGGAAAGGGTGAAAATGTACGTGACTGGCTCTATGTGGAAGACCATTGCAAAGCCCTTGACCTGATCATACACGATGGCCGTGTCGGGGAAGTCTACAATATCGGTGGACACAATGAGATGACCAACATCGATATTGTGAAAATCATCTGTAAGGCACTAGATAAGCCGGAAAGCCTAATAACCTATGTCACTGATCGTAAGGGTCATGATATGCGCTATGCGATTGACCCAACTAAGATCTATAACGAGCTTGGCTGGATGCCGGAGACCAAATTCGTAGATGGAATCAAGAAGACCATCCAGTGGTATCTGGATAATGAGGAATGGTGGAAGACAATTCTCTCCGGAGAATACCAGAATTACTACAGGCAGATGTACGACAACCGCTAAACTATGGTTAACGGTAATGGCCAAACCTTTTTTGATACTTGATTAATTAATCACTAAGTGGTTATAATAGATTATTACTTTAATATAAAGGAGGAATTAAATGGCTATTAACGTTT
>JAQZBA010000412.1 GCA_029239365.1 Herbinix sp.
ATCGGAAAACATAATAAAGAATTTAAAATGTATAAATTCCGTTCCATGGAAGTTCAAGCAGAAAAGGAAGAAAAGAAAGCTTGGACTACAAAATTCGACCCACGTGTCACCGGTATCGGCAAATTCATCCGCAAGACCAGCCTCGACGAATTTCCGCAGTTTTATAATGTTCTGATTGGTGATATGAGCTTAGTTGGTCCAAGACCTGAGCGACCTTTCTTTGTCGGCAAATTCAAAGAAGAAATTCCTCGCTATATGATCAAACACCAAGTATCTCCGGGACTCACCGGTTGGGCGCAGATCAATGGATATCGCGGTGATACCTCCATACGTAAGCGAATTGATCATGATTTGTATTATATTGAGAACTGGACATTAAGTCTTGATTTTAAGATCATATTTTTAACTATATTTAAAGGCTTCATCAATAAGAACGCTTATTAGTGCTCTCATTGCCGGCTTATCAGAAAGGCAAGGTATATTAGTAACAATGGCACAAGTAATGAAACCCAAAAAGAAGAAGAGCAAGCTAGTAGCTATCCTCTTCATAGAAATCATAATTATCCTCTTAATATTTGCAGGTATCTATGTATACGGTAAGATGACCAAGATTCAATTTGACGATAGCGAAAACAGCAGCGTCCAACAAAATGAAGAGATAGCAATTGAGGGTTACCGTAACATTGCATTATTCGGTGTTGACTCCAGAGAAAATGCTCTAAAGAAGGGTACCCATAGTGATACCATTGTAATCGCAAGTATTAACAATAAGACTAAGGATGTAAAATTAGTATCCATCTATCGTGACACCTATGTGAATATTCCCGGAGAGGGTTATAATAAAATCAACTCTGCATACTTTAAAGGCGGTTATTCCCTAGCTCTTAGTACCATCAATACCAACTTTGACTTGGATGTAAAAGATTTTGTTACCGTGAACTTCTCCGCAATCGTAAATGTAATCGATATGCTTGATGGTATCGAGCTGGATATCACCCAAAGCGAGCTTAAGTATCTGAACGGATACGTAAAAGAGCTAAATAAAATTAACGGAACCGATGTTCCCAAATTACAAGCTGCTGGTACTCAAACCGTTAATGGAACTCAGGCAACTGCCTATGCACGTATTCGTTATACCAAGGGTGGCGATTTTAAACGAGCGGAGCGTCAGCGTATCGTAATTCAAAAGATTTTCGATAAGCTCAAACGCTCTGATATCTCAACCATCAATTCTATTATTGATGAGATGTTCCCTCAGGTTTATACTAATCTATCTACCCTAGAGATTTTCGCCCTGGCAAAGGACCTTTTTAGTTATAATATCGTAGATAACACAGGATTTCCCTTTGAGAAGGACGCACATACCTATAACAAGGTATCCTATGTATTCCCGATCAATCTTCAGGATAATGTCACAAAGCTTCATAATTTTATGTTTGGCGAAACCGCCTACATACCGACTGACACAGTTCAGGATTATTCCTCCTATGTAGAAGGTATTCGTGAACAATAGCACCCGCAATGAAATGGTATCATACATAGGTATTGATCTTCCATATCGAGCCGATCATATAAGCATAGCAAAACCGTCGATACAAAAATTGTATCGACGGTTTTTTACTTCAACAGCTCGATTAGCCTCTCCGTTGCATTTTGATCGGTATAGATATAATTATTATGGACAAATTCATCAATCCGATATAATTCAAACTCTTTCTCCAGAATAATATCCACTACCTCGTCACAGGTGTAAGCAACCGGCCCCGGAACGAAGCTATGATAATCATAGTAGAAGCCTCTACCTTGATCTGAGAACTCCTCATAATCATAGGCATAGAATATCATTGGACGCTTTAGCAGGGAATATTCAAATACAATGGAGGAATAATCCGTAATCAGGAGGTCTGCTGCAAGTAAGACTGTGTTTACATCCTTTTCATAGGACAGCTGGTATATATTATCACCTAACGCTTCCGTCTTGAAAGAATTAGCAATATGGGGATGAAGTCTGAGACCTAAGCAGTACTCCTGTGACAGCTCCTGTGACAGCTCCTTGATCAGTTCGATCAGTCTTGGATTCTGCTCCGGCGTGTCTCTAAAGGTAGGTGCATAAAGGATTAATTTCTTCTCTGCCGGAATGTTATATTTATGGAATATATATTCTTTATCCGGCCACTTACCCGCCGCTTCTGCTTTCTTTATTCTGAGGAGAAGCTCGTCTGTCTTCGGAAGACCGATAGGGTATATACGTTCTTCCTTAATGCCAAAGGCTCCTGAATATACCTTCTTAATACTCGGAGAATTAACGATCAAATGGGTGATGTTAGCATTCGCCTTTTTCTCTAACATCTTGAGATGTCCCTGATTCACATCCTGTCCAAATTTCTTAATGGTACCGGTCCCGTGCCATAGCTGAATCACCTTGGTTCCTTCTCTTCTATGTAGATAAGCGTAAGGCAGGAATACATTATCCATAAGCACGATTTCTGCTCTTGCCAACTCATATGGTTTACGGAAGAAGAACCCAAGCAACATTTTGATCCCGGACAGACTTTTCACTGCTCTGGTATCACTCCTCGTTAGGTAGGAAAAGGTATAGCTTTGGTCATATTTCTTCAAGGCCCCGACAACGATCGCGACATTACTGCCCTCTCCTTCATCATGAGTCATGATGCAGAATACTCTCTTCCTCTTTATCGGAATCAGCTTGCACACATTATATACCAGTGCAAACAGGTAATAACCAAATGTCTTCTTCATGCTTGATACTCCTAGGTTCTATCCTTACCGGTATTCCCATCTCTTCCTCATGGTTGCGAGGTTCTATGCTACTTTGATACCTTCTGGATCAGCTCCACCACTCTCTTCGAGGCTTCACCGTCATCTGCGTGATTATATTTCCGATAAAATGCCTCTTGCTGCTCAAGGTACTGAGCCGGATCATAGTTCTTAATTGATTCAATTAGCTCCTCAGAGGTTAGTGTTACAGGTCCGGGGGCTTCAGCCAGAAAATCAAAATAGAAACCTCTTAATGTATCCTTATACTGTTCTAAGTCATAACAGAAGAAAAGGATCGGTCTCTTAAGGAGACTATAATCAAACATAACGGAGGAATAATCCGTTATCATCATATCGGATACCAGATATAGAT
>JAQZBA010000050.1 GCA_029239365.1 Herbinix sp.
GGGATCGCTTTCCTCTATGCACCATTATTCCATCCTGTCATGCAGAAGATGATACATCCGGAACAGGAAATCGGGATTAGGACCATCTTTTATACGATCATTGGTCCATTAATAAATCCGGCAAATGCAACTAGGCACATGATGGGAGTATATAATTCGGAGTTACTGGATAAGGTTACTCAGGTTGCATTAGATTTGAATTACTCCAGAGCCTTGTTCGTTCATGGTGAGGATGGAATGGATGAGATCTCACTCATAGGCAAAACACGAATTAATGAATTGAGGAATGGAAGTATTACCAGTTACGAGCTGGTACCGGAGGATCTAGGATTAACCCGGTGTAAGTTAAATGATATTATCACCGGTACTCCGGAAGCAAATGCAGTGATGATTAGGGATGTGTTCTCCGGGAAGAATAAAGGGCCTAGACGACAAGCAGTAATCTTAAATGCAGCAGGTGCTTTAATGATTGGTGATAAGGTGGATAGTCTGAAGGAGGGTGTAAAGCTCGCCAAAGAAATCATTGATAGCGGCTTGGCTCAGAATAAGCTCAATGAGTTGACCCAGGCCTCTCATTCCTAGTTAGTATTGTAAGCGGTGTAATCGTTTCTAATTAAGATTGTCCTCCATGACGTCTTATTTTATCTCGATTACACCGCTTTTCTATGTTATGATAAGAAATAAGAGATATCCTATTAAATCAGCAAAGTTGGAACAGCAAAGTCACCTTGGTGCATCTATAATGAAATCATCCTAGGCGAAAGGTAAGGTGATAGATTGAATTATCGTGAAGACATGAGCCACAGTATTGAGTATATAGAAGAGCACATCAAAGAGAAGCTGGCAGCAGAAGAGATGGCAGGCAGAGTCGGTTACTCCTTGTATCATTTCTGTAGAGTGTTCCATATATGCACCGGTCAACCCTTTATGGAATATGTCCGAAGCAGGAGATTATCCCTGGCGCGCGTGGAGTTACAGAAGGACATAAAAATAATTGATATTGCCATCGATTATGGCTACGAGACGGCAAGTGGCTTCTCAAAAGCATTTCGAAAAGAGTTTGGTTACAGCCCTTCACAATATATGGCAAGAATGAAGGATAGTACGATTACAAAAAAATTAGCTGATATAGGAGGATATTTAATGAAACCTGAGTTTATTACAAAGAAAGCCTTTAAGGTTGCAGGCTATGGAATTAAGACTAATATCGTAAGTGGTTATACGAGAGATATTGCTGCATACTGGGAAAACTACGAAGGAGAGAATCTGGAGAGCAAGCTGTATCTGCAGCTCAATCCGCCGAAGCATGGTGAGGTATGCATGTGTGTACCGACCAGTGAGGATGGAGATATGACTTATCTGCTAGGAGTCATAGTAGAGGATTTCTCAAAAACAACTGCCGATATGATAACGGTAGAGGTTCCGGAAGCAGAGTATGCAGTATTTACAACACCACCGGTAGATACATCCTCAGAGAGGACCTACGATGGTGGAGACTTTGCTGAAACCATCAAATCAACCTGGAAATATATATTTGAAGAGTGGTTTCCGAACAGTGGTTATCAATATGACGAAAGTAAATTGGATTTTGAATACTATGATGAACGTTGTCACTCCCGTCCGGATACAGTGATGGATATCTACGTTCCGATAGCTAAAAAAGAAGAATAAACATTAACATAATACTTAGAACCCGATAAATATTCATTGCGTAATTCTTACCAGCCTTTTGACTCTTGAATCAATATTTAAAATATCCAAAAAATATTTCAAAAAATATATTGACATTGACGTAGCGTAAAGGTGTAGACTCAATTTGTAAGGAGGTGGATGTATGGAATACACAGTACAAAAATTAAGCCAAATAGCTGGAATCAGCACCAGGACGCTCCGATATTATGATGAAATTGGTATCTTAAAGCCGGCAAGAATCAATTCTTCCAAGTATCGTATCTATGGGCAGATAGAGGTGGACCGATTACAGCAAATACTGCTGTATCGGGAGATGGGGGTCAATCTGGACACAATCCAAGAGATTATGAGCTCTAAGACCTTTGATGAGATGGCAGCACTCCAAGAGCATCTGGCGAAGCTCCTTGCACAGAGAAAACAAATTGATATGCTGATTAACAATGTTGAAATGACAATTGAAAGTCGGGAAGGAAGAAGAATTATGAAAGACAACGAAAAATTTGAAGGCTTTAAGAAGAAATTAGTGGAAGATAATGAAAAGAAGTACGGTACGGAAATTAGAGAAAAGTACGGTGATGAGGCAGTGCAAGCTTCCAATGCCAAGATGATGAATATGACCAAGGAGAAATACGAAGAATTTGAGAAGCTTAGTCAGGAGGTACTCGATACTCTGGAAGCAGCCTTTGCAACCGGCGACCCTGCCGGAGAGCTTGGACAGAAGACAGCAGATCTGCACCGCCAGTGGTTAGGCTATACCTGGGGCAGTTACAGTAAGGAGGCACATGCCGGCCTTGCCCAGATGTATGTGGATGACGAACGCTTTACCGCCTTCTATGATAAGAAGCAGCCGGGTATGGCAGTATTTCTCCGTGATGCCATTCTTGTTTATATCAAAAAGCAATAATAACAGTCCTGAATTATGAACAAATTAATAATAGTATTATCAGAATTGGATATTGTTGAACTACTATAATAATATTTATTTTATCTATTGACTCTCCTGTTAGGGGAGTCAATTTGATTCGAATCACTAATAATACTGATGAGGATTGGCTTACTGAAGTTCAATTCCCTTTAAAGAAAAGTATTCGAATAATAATTAGGAAAGAAAAATAGTAATATTTCAATGCTTAGATTAATTCTCTCTTTTATTATAATTTCTACTTTTATAAAATTGATAAAATTGGTATAATTCAATGATAAGATTGAGATGGTGATAACTGACCTGCCTTATGGTGAAGTAGTGGACCGGATTAAGCAGGTATCATAAAATAGAATATTACAAAGATACTACGGAGGATTTCAGATGTTAACTAGCCTTGCCTTGATCTTTCTACTCGGGTTATTATTAGGGTCTATAGCTCAGAAATTGAAGCTGCCAAGTCTACTGGGTATGTTGATTACAGGAATGATATTAAGCCCATATGCCCTAAATCTGTTGGATGATAAGCTGTTATCCATTTCTTTGGAGCTTCGACAATTAGCTTTGGTCATCATATTGACAAGAGCAGGACTATCCCTTGATCTGAAGGACTTGATAAAGGTTGGTAGACCCGCAATTCTTATGTGCTTTGTTCCTGCCTGCTTCGAGATACTGGGAATTATCTTGTTAGCCCCATCACTGCTAAAGGTATCCATCTTAGAAGCAGCTATTATAGGTGCGGTCGTGGCAGCCGTATCACCGGCGGTTATTGTTCCAAGAATGATTAAGCTGATGGAGGAAGGTTATGGGACCAAGAATAGCATACCAAGCCTGATCTTAGCGGGAGCTTCTGTAGATGATGTGTTTGTTATCGTAGTTTTTACTGCATTAACCTCTCTAGCACAGGGAAAAGGAGTGGAAGTCTATGATTTCCTCCGTATACCGATCTCAATTCTGATTGGTATTATCATTGGTATCCTTCTGGGTTATATGTTATATCGTATCTTTAAGCAATTCCATCTTAGAGATTCAGCAAAGGTGATTATATTACTGGGGATTAGCTTCCTGCTAATCGAACTGGAGAGACGGATTGGTGAGTTTATTCCGATGTCGGGTTTAATTGCTATCATGAGTATGGCGGCAAGCCTGTATAAGAATAATGAACTTCTGGCAATGCGTCTATCGGATAAGTTCAATCGTTTGTGGGTTGCAGCGGAGATACTATTGTTTGTATTAGTTGGAGCTACGGTTAACCTTCAATATGCTATCTCATCCGGTCTGATTTCTCTAGTTGTTATCCTTGGAGCACTATGTTTTCGTATGATCGGAGTCTATGTCAGTTTGATTAAGACTAAGCTGCCCCGTAAGGAACGCATCTTCTGCATGATAGCTTATACGCCAAAGGCAACCGTACAAGCTGCCATCGGTGCAATTCCTTTATCGATGGGCTTAGCTTGTGGTGATATAGTGCTTACTGTTGCAGTACTCTCCATTATTGTTACCGCTCCATTCGGTGCCTTACTGATTGACAAGACCTATCATAGGTTGTTAGAAAAACAATAAATTATTATTATCCGATTCGCGATATAAGGAATAAAAAAGTAGATATGCTTAGTTACTTGGCATATCTACTTTTGCGTTAACGGCTACATCCGTCATTATATTATAATCCAGATATTCATACTGCTGATTTACGATTTCATGGCTTAGATTCTCAATCATATCGATGATTAAATGAGAACATCATCCTTGGCAGACTTCGCTTGGTCGAATTTCTCACGGTGAATATGGCAATAGCCGCTCGGGTTCTTGTCCAGGTATTTCTGGTGATACTCTTCCGCAAGATAATAATTACGAAGCGGTTGGACTTCAATAGCGATTGGTTTCTCATAATGAGACTGAAGCTCCTGAAGGGATCCCTGAATGATAGGAAGATCAACTTCATCCAAATAGTAGATACCGGTGCGATACTGTGCTCCGGTATCACCGCCTTGGCGATTCACGGAGGTTGGATCAATGACGTCGTAATAGAGTGTTAGGATGAATGCCAGGCGAATCTGTTTTGGATCGTAGATTACGTGAACAGTCTCGGCATGTCCCGTATTGTTATGGCAGACCTCCTGATAAGTAGGGTCCTCAGTATTACCGTTGGCATAACCAACGTCTGTCTGTACAATACCACTAATATTGTCTAAATATTTTTCAGTACCCCAGAAGCATCCGCCGGCGAGGTAGATTTCTTTTAAATTATTGTCCTTTTGCATGAATGAACTCCTTTCTCTGTCACTGTCTTATGATGTAAGATAAGTTTCTGTTACATTACAATTATATCGCCGGTTACATAGCAAGGCAAGAATTAATTATCATTGTCGTACAGACCTTATTCCAAGTATATCATCATTAACGAAAAGGTTTCGTTATATACAAAAAGGGTTGATACACTAGTCTCCACAAAGTTGCCTGACAGCTCACTATGGTATACGTCGCGGCCGAACATTAAGATTCGTATAGACATAGTAACAAGTAAGCTATCCGTTAAACAGATTAGTAAGAGAAGTATACAAACCCTTCCTTCTATTATTTAATTAGAGCCATTCCTTTATTTATCCTTCATACGGCGGAAGAATTTGATCAATTCATTCGCAATTAGCGGTATTAATGAGAAGCCGATTACAAGTCCCCAATCCTGTAGAGAAAGGTTACGAACACCAAAGGCATCTGCAAGGAAGGGTATGGAAATAACCACTAATTGTAGCAAGATACCAACGATAATTGCGGCAACCAAAATCTTATTTGTGAAAAAGCCAATCTTAAAGATGGACTTCGTAGAGTTTCTCATGGATAAAGAGTAGAACAGCTGGGAAGCTGCCAATACGACGAAAGCCATCGTTCTTGCATAGGGAAGCGCTTCCTCCGGAACAACACCTGAACCAAGGACATAACCATGTTCCCATAATCCATAATAGAAAGCGATCAAGGTAAAGAGACCAATGAGTGATCCACCGATTACAGCCCTAAGCCCAGCGCCTCTTGCGAAGAAGCTTTCCTTCGGATTTCTTGGTTGTTGCTTCATAACATCCTTATCACCGGGATCTATTCCTAACGCAATGGCAGGTAGCGAGTCAGTTATTAGGTTAACCCAGAGAATCTGTGTTGCGATCAACGGGACAGGCCAATTTAAGAGGATAGATATGAAGATAGCAATAACCTCACCCAAATTACAGGATAACAGGAAGATTACCGACTTCTTAATATTGTTATAGATGTTACGACCTTCCTCGATCGCATGCACGATGGTAGTGAAATTATCATCGGTTAAAATCATATCGCTGGCACCCTTCGCAACATCAGTTCCTGTGATACCCATAGCAACACCGATATCAGCAAACTTTAGGGAAGGCGCATCATTTACACCGTCACCGGTCATGGATACGATGTTACCCTGTGCTTTGAAGGCACGAACGATCTTCACCTTATGCTCCGGCGATACTCTGGCAAATACGCGGTAATTATTAATATTTGCGGCAAATACCTCATCCGATAGATTATCAATCTCTGCTCCGGTTAAGCTCTGTTCAATCGAATCCGCGATACCAAGTTCCTTGGCAATCGCAACTGCAGTATTCTTATGATCTCCGGTAATCATAACGGGGCGGATACCGGCACGCTTTGCCTCCGTAATTGAGTCTTTTACCTCGAGTCTCGGAGGATCAATCATACCAACCAGACCAAGAATGATTAAATCCTTCTCCATCTCTTCCGGAGCGATGATCGTGGTCGTATCTTTATAAGCAACGCCTAATACACGTAACGCACTATCCGACATATCTTCGGTAATCTTAAGATAATCAGCCCTGAGCTGTTCCGTTAAAGGAACCACCTGACCATCTACAAGAGCACTGGTAGAAAGCTTTAGAATATTATCAATCGCACCCTTTGTATGGACGCGATAGTTGTCACCTTCCGTATTTAAAGTTGACATCAGCTTACGATCCGAATCAAAGGGGTTTTCAGATACTCTTTTGTGCTTCGTATTTACATTGACACGTCCAAGACCGAACTTATCACCTAGGATGATGAGTGCTATCTCGGTTGGATCACCGGTTCCCTGACCATTTTCATAAGTTGCATCGGAGCAAAGTACGAAGGAACGAATCAGTTCCTTCTCATCAGGGGTAGCAACCTGGTTAACCTCCGTCTGTGATACTTCAGAAAGCTTTCCGGAAGTATATTGCTTTACTACCGTCATTTTATTCTGTGTCAAAGTACCTGTCTTATCGGAACAGATGATGTTTACGGAGCCCAAGGTCTCAACCGCCGGTAGCTTCTTAACGATGGCATTAATCTTGGACATACGGGTAACGCCAAGAGCAAGGACGATAGCTACAATTGCAGCTAAGCCCTCAGGAATAGCAGCAACAGCTAGACTGATCGCTGTTAAGAACATTTCGAATAAATCACGTTTCTGAATTAATGCAATTACAAAGATCAATGCACAGATACCAATAGCGAGGAAACCAAGAATTCGTCCCAGTTCGTCCAGACGCTTTTGCAGAGGAGTCATTTCTTCATTATCATCCTCCAGAATCTTAGCAATCATACCAATTTCCGTCTCCATGGCAGTAGCTACAACCACACCTTCACCGCGTCCATACGTAACTAAGGTAGATAGGAAAGCCATGTTTGTTTTATCGCCTACCGGGGTCTTAGGATCCACAAAAATTGAATCAGCCTTCTTCTGAGTAGGTACAGATTCTCCGGTAAGAGCAGATTCTTCAATCTGTAGATTTGCGCTCTCTATTAATCGAAGATCAGCAGATACAAACCTACCCGCATCGAGTATAATTATATCACCTGGAACAACCTGTTCAGAATTAATCTCTTTGATTACTCCACCACGTCGTACAACCGATCTCGGAGTTGTCATCTTCTGAAGTGCTTCCACAGCTTTTTCTGCCTTATACTCTTGAATTACACCAATAGCAGCGTTTAGGATAATTACCAGTAAGATAATTATAGAATCAGCGATTTCTCCAATAACCAATGTGATTACAGCGGCTGCCAACAGGACATAGATTAACATATCCTTTAATTGAGAAAGGAATAGGGAAATGATGCTTTTCTTTGGCTTTCCCTTCAGCTTATTCATGCCGTACTTTTCCAGACGAACCTTTGCTTCTTCATCGGAAAGTCCTACGGCAGGATTAACACCGAGTTCCTTCATTACATCTTGCGGTGATTTTGAAAACCACATATCAACACCTCTTTCATTCATCTTGTTATTATAGTTCCTAATAATAAGTACTTTATGCTTGATAGCTCAGTAAACCACCCAAACAGTAGAGTTAGTATATCACATTTTGTAAATATTGGCATTAAGAAAAAATTAAAAATCCTAAATTGGATACATTACTGATAGGATAATATGGATAAAGGGATAGAATGAATCAATGGATATAAGGCCTCATTGGATATTATGCATGGAAGGAAGTCATACTTAAAGGAGTTCTTTATAACCTTATATTTGACACGGCAGTAGTTCGATAGTAAAATATGGATTATAGTTGGTAAGAGAGGATGGATGACGAGAGTGGCCAAGAATATCAGCGACTTATTGAAGGATTATGGAATGCGGGAGGGAATGATAGATTATTTTTCTTACGGAATTTTAATTTTTATCATTCTATTATCGTGTATTATGGTAATGATCATCACAAAAAATATTATATTGAGATTACTAGCAAAATTGATCTATCGAAACAGATATTTATGGGATAATATTCTGCTGGAACGAAAGGTATTCTCCAGAATGGCCAATGTTCTGCCCGGAATCATAGTGTTCCTGTTTGCCCCTGCCTTAGGAAGTATTGCCATCTATATCCGTAGAGGTTGTGCGATTTATATCTCGATTGTCATTCTCTTTGTGGTCAGCGCTTTACTGAATGCGATTGATGATATCTATCGTAATTACCCAATCTCAAAAGTAAGGCCGATTAAAGGATTACTGCAGGTTGTAAAGATTGTATTTTATATAGTAGACGGGATAATTGTCATAGGTATTACCTTGGATCAGAATCCTTTGCTTATGTTAGGAGGTATCGGTGCGTTGGCGGCTGTATTCTCCTTTGTATTTAAGGATTCAATTCTAGGCTTTATTGCAGGAATCCAATTAACCTCTAATGATATGCTTCGCATCGGAGACTGGATTGAGATGCCTAAGTACGGTGCTGATGGAGATGTAATTGATATTACCTTGAATACGGTTAAGGTTCAGAATTTTGATAAAACTATTGTAACCTTGCCAGCCTATTCCTTGGTATCTGATGCCTTCAAGAATTGGAGAGGAATGACTGAATTTGGTGGTCGTCGTATCAAGCGTTCAGTTATCATCGATGTAACCAGTATTAAGTTCTGTTCCTCAGAAATGATTGAGAAGTTTAAGAAGATAAATTACCTAAGGGATTATATCATTGATAAGGAAAATGAATTAAAAAGTTATAATAAAAAGTTTGGTATGGATTCAGATTTGGATATCAACAAAAAACGACTGACCAATATTGGTACGTTCCGAGTTTACATTGAAAATTATCTACGTGATAATCAATTACTTCATAAAGGGATGACTCAATTGGTTCGTCAGCTACCGCAGGGAGAAAACGGACTTCCTTTAGAAATTTATGCTTTTACCGAAGAGACCAAATTTGAAATTTTTGAACGAATACAATCAGATATCTTCGATCATATATTTTCAATCGCAGAAGAGTTTGATCTCCGGATCTTCCAGAGCCCAACCGGCTATGACATGCGCGAATAAGCAGATTAGTCCATAAATTAAGATACATTTATCATGCTTGCATGAAAAAATGTATCTTAGTTTATGGATAAGTGCAACGCGAGCGAGAAAACGAAGTTTTCGAGCTGAGCTAATCTGCTTATTCGCGTAACTTAATAGGAGCAGGAATATTTTACTATTCCTGCTCCTACTAACTGGTGTCTCAAATTCGGTTTTTAGTGCAAATATTCAATTCGATAGTGAGATATTACTAATAACATATTATAACTGTCCAAAAGCTATCATCTCCCAACTCTTCAAGAACAACTGCTGTTTGTAATTCTGAGACTAAATCACAAGCTCTATATTCTTTTTTTTAGATACGACAGGTACTTATTCAAATTAGGTCATTATAATCTAGCAAGTTAAGTTCGTGCGTCGTATCTGATATATATTATGTTCAAATGAAAGAAATATATACGGTACTTTAAAAGATTTTTAAATAGTAATATATGGTAAATTTGAACATTATTAATCTGTTAGAAAAGAGCAAACAATTACTGCGCAGTCTGACGTCTCTTAATAACCTTAAGTCTAGTGAATTCCTCACGTTCCTTTTCCTCTAATGCATTTTGAATCTCGGTTACTAAATGAGTATAGGAGGGAATCGTAATATTCTTTAGCGCATTAGCACGTTTTTGGGTCTTATTAATATTCGTAGCCAAACGGTAAGCAGAGTTTTCAATCATGGATAAACGAATCGTAAGGTCCTTCACTTTCACAAAGCGCTTTGTGGCTTCATCCAGAGAAAGCTTTGTCTGGAAGAAGGCATAAGTCGGCTTGCTCACAGAGCTATCATATTCCACCAAAGGAATCTCGGTTCCCATGATACTACGCTGCTTAATCTCGATAGAGTCCTCTTCAGTAATTGTATTGCTTAATTCCTGAACATTGACAATACCCATCTCGATATTAGCCTGCTGAAGTGAGAGATAAGCGGATGTAAAGGTGGTGTCGATTTCACGCTGAATATCCTTTGCTGTATCGATCAATTCCATCAATTCGCGCATTAAAATATTTCGTTTCTTATCCATCAGTTCGTAACCCTGCTTAGCAAGTTTTAATGAGTTCTTTGCTAAGATTAGGTTACCCTTCGTAGGGAAGGTATTTGGATTCATGAGATCACCTCGATTCGCTCACAGCTTTATTGGATGTAAAATATTTATCCAAAATCTTAGTATCAATACGATCAAGTTCTTCTCTAGGAAGGATGGAGAGCAATTGCCAGCCTTTATCCAGCGTCTGAGTAATGGTGCGATCCTCGACTCTACCCTGAGAGATGAACTCCTGCTCCATAGCTGCACCGAACCTCAGATACTGCTTATCGATAGCGGACAATTCATCCTCACCAATAACGCTTGCTAAGGCTCTTGCGTCACCAACACGAGCATAAGAGGAGAAGAGCTGGTTGGCAAGGTCCTGATGA
Source organism: Herbinix sp. (assembly GCA_029239365.1). Classification (GTDB taxonomy): domain Bacteria; phylum Bacillota; class Clostridia; order Lachnospirales; family Lachnospiraceae; genus Mobilitalea. The sequence continues at coordinate 10,873 of JAQZBA010000050.1, forward strand.
TCCTCTCTGGTATAACCCTTACCGATACCATCCTTCATAAGACGGGAGAGGGAAGGAAGAATACTGATGGGAGGATATACAGCTTTCTGGTGCAGGGAACGATCCAGAACGATCTGTCCCTCTGTAATATATCCGGTTAAGTCCGGGATAGGATGCGTAATATCATCATTAGGCATGGTCAGAATTGGTATCTGTGTTACGGAACCGGGGCAGTCACGAACGATACCGGCTCTCTCATATAGAGTTGCCAATTCGCTATATAGATAGCCTGGGTAACCCTTTCTACTGGGAATCTCACCCTTAGAAGAGGATACTTCTCGCATCGCCTCAGCAAAGGAGGTCATATCAGTCAGAATTACAAGAATGTGCATGCCCTTCTCAAATGCCAGATATTCAGCAGCAGTAAGAGCAACCTTTGGTGTAATCAGACGCTCAACCACCGGATCATTTGCTAGATTAAGGTACATAACAACATGGGAACTTGCACCGCTTTCTTCAAAAGTTCTACGGAAGAAATCGGCAACATCATGCTTTACTCCCATAGCAGCAAATACAATCGCGAACTCGCCTTCGGCATTCTCGCCAAGAGAAGCCTGTTTAACAATCTGTGCAGCTAATTGATCGTGGGGAAGACCATTTCCGGAGAAGATGGGAAGCTTCTGGCCACGAATTAAGGTGGTTAAGCAGTCAATCGCAGAGATTCCGGTTTTGATATAGTTTCTTGGATACTCTCTGGAGCAGGGATTGAGTGGCTGGCCGTTAACATCACGTTTCGTCTCAGAGACAATGTTACCTAAGCCGTCAATTGGCTGACCAACACCATTAAATACACGTCCAAGTATCTCAGGAGAGAGAGAGATCTCTAAGGGATGCCCGGTTAATTTGGTATGTGTATTAAATAAGGACATATCGTCAGTACCTTGAAACACCTGAATAACCGCTTTGTCTTCATATAACTCAACAATTCGTCCTAATTTCTTTTTATTGCCTTCCACTGTTAGTTCTACAATTTCATCAAAGGAAGCTCCTCGAACACCTTCCAGAACGATCAGGGGACCATTAATTTGACTTAGACCTAAATATTCAATTGACATAATCTATCCTCCTAATTCTATAGAGATGTTGGCAAAATAATAATCTATCATCTTCGTGGGAGTATCATCGTTCTCCTTGAGTAATTTTTTACTGATGTATGCACCTGTCAGCAGCTGCCTTCTCATATCATAGGCAGTGCTGGTGCGATAGAAGTAAAAAAATATCGAAAGGAGGATGATGATATAAACCACGAAGTCTTAACAGGAGATTGGCAACATCTCTACTCTCCTAAGCATTCTTAGCCATAATCTGATCATAGAACTGGTCGATCATAGCCTTGTAATCATCGAACTTTCCTAATTCATCATTTGCGACATCATATTTAATTGTAATAACCTTATCAAACACAGGACTTTCCTTTAGTAATGACATTGGCATATTACGATCGATTAATAACCTTGATTTCTGATATAAATAGAGAATAGTCTCCATCATCTTTAATTGCTTTGCCATCGGTACATAGGTATCGGAAGGATGGTAGGCATTCTGTTGAACAAAGCCAAGACGAATCACCTTTGCAATCTCAAGCACTAGCTTTTGATCATCGGGGAGAACATCGCTACCAATCAGTTTAACGATCTCATTCAGTTGACTTTCCTGGGTAAGTATACTTAATATTTGATTTCGACACTCAACAAAATCCTCACCGACATTCTTCGTATACCAGGGAGCGAGATCATTGACATATTCGCTGTAGCTGGTCAACCATTGAATAGCCGGAAAGTGACGAGCATAAGCTAAGGACTTATCAAGAGCCCAGAAGCAGCGAACAAAGCGCTTCGTATTCTGAGTTACCGGTTCAGAGAAGTCACCACCTTGCGGTGATACAGCACCAATAATGGTTACGCTGCCTTCAGTCCAATTTAAATTCTGCATAAAACCGGCACGCTCATAGAACGCTGATAGACGGGAGGCAAGATATGCAGGGAAGCCTTCCTCTGCGGGCATTTCTTCAAGACGACCGGATAATTCACGGAGAGCCTCTGCCCATCGGGAAGTGGAGTCAGCCATGATAGCAACATGATAACCCATATCTCTATAATATTCTGCCAAAGTGATACCGGTATAAATACTGGCTTCACGAGCAGCAACTGGCATATTCGAGGTGTTGGCAATCAGGGTAGTACGGTCAAGCAGCGGATTACCACTCTTAGGGTCTACCAGCTTCGTAAAATCCTCAAGAACCTCAGTCATTTCGTTACCACGCTCACCACATCCGATATAAACGATAATATCTGCATCACACCATTTGGCTAGCTGATGCTGTGTCATCGTCTTACCAGTTCCGAAGCCACCGGGGATAGCAGCGGTTCCACCCTTCGAGATAGGAAACAGAGTATCAAGTATTCTTTGTCCTGTTACGAGAGGTCGGTCGGAGGGATAACGCTTTGAAGTAGGGCGAGGAACTCGGATCGGCCATTTTTGTGTTAAAGTTAGCTCTCGTTCCTGACCTTTCATATCTGTGATAGTTACAATAGTATCGTTAATCGTATACTTACCATCAGCAACTACCTTGGTTACGGTGCCACATACATCAGGAGGAACCATGGATTTGTGCAATACTGCTCTGGTCTCAGGAACCTCGGCAATGATAGTACCACCATAGATCTTATCACCGGGCTGTACTGTAACATGAACATCCCATAACTTCGAGGTATTCAGAGATTCTACGCTGACACCCCTAGAGATAAAAGCACCTGATTTAGCTGCGATTTCCTGCAGAGGGCGTTCGATACCGTCAAAGATATTACTAATGATTCCAGGAGCAAGAGTAACGGATATCGCTGCACCTGTTGATATAACTTCATCACCCGGTCTTAATCCTGTGGTTTCCTCGTATACCTGAATTGTGGTTCTTCCGGTCGTTAGGCCGATAACTTCACCAACTAATCGATTCATGCCAACCAGAACCATTTCACCCATTTTAAAGGCTTTATTTTCACCTACATATACTATAGGTCCGTTGATACCAAATATTTTACCTGTTAAACTCATAAGGATGAACTCTCCCTTTCATAGTCTTAAAGAGTAAAGGAACTCTTTGCTTCTTCCAATTTAGTCAAAAATGAATTATCAATCAGAATACTGCGGGAAGGAATTACAGCACGGGTGCCACCGATGAAATCTCGGTCGCTAACCGTAAGGGATACACCTGTTTTTTCTTCTAGTGCTGATGCTTTATTTGCATCGGAGGGATTGATGTATACAGTTATCACATCTCCGAGAGCAAATTCTTTTGCGTTTTTAATCTGAACAGCCAGTAATTCTTCATATTCGGAGGTTTTCATATAAGCCTCTAATTTAGTCATAACATCATGAAACACACGCTCAGAAATCTCAGCCGTTTTTTCTAAAAGTTTACGTCTAATATCCATTGCTTCTGCAGACAGTTTACGATTCCGTTCCCGAATAATATTATCGGAAGCCATTCGGTAATTTGCATCTGCTTTACGCAGTGCAATTTCCTTGCGCTCTTCAAAGTTTTTTTGCAGTGTGTTCTTATATTCTTCTACAATTTCTATATTCTGCTTTGTAGCGCTATCAATTACCGAAGAATAAAAATGGTCTAATTTTTCATCAAGTGTCATAAATATCTACCTTTCTATTGGATTACCGTAAATTTGAAAATAAAATTTACAAGGGTGAATCAGAAGGTTGCCTATAGCTTTAACCCTATGGCTTCATTAACATAGGAAGTAATAAAGTCAGGCTTACGACCGGTACCATGTCTGTCAGGAATTTCTACGATTAATGGAATTCTTCTGTTCAATTTTACATCATTTATGATTTCGGGAAACTCATTACTAAGTTTTTCTGTAATCAGAATAATGCCTATTGTCTTATCTGCAAGTACTTTGTCTAATTCAATCTTTAACTCCGGCTTTGTATGGACTACAACACCGCTTACACCGGCAAGCTTCATTCCGGTATAAGTATCAATATTATCGCTGATAAGATACATACGCATAATGTATTCCTCCATAAAATGCTTGATTTCAACCTTACAAAGTTAGCAACAGAAAGTTCATACCGAACTTTCT
>JAQZBA010000413.1 GCA_029239365.1 Herbinix sp.
GGACTTCCGGTTGAGCTTGAGGTAGAGAAGAAGCTCGGTATCGATGGTAAGGAACAGATTGAGGAGTATGGTCTGGAGCCTTTCATTCAGGAATGCAAGGAAAGTGTATGGAAATACAAGGGTATGTGGGAGGACTTCTCCGGAACCGTTGGCTTCTGGGCTGATATGGAGGATCCTTACGTTACCTACCATAATAATTATATTGAATCCGAATGGTGGTCGCTGAAGCAGATCTGGAATAAAGATCTTCTCTATAAGGGCTTTAAGATTGTTCCTTATTGCCCCAGATGTGGAACCCCTCTTTCCAGCCATGAGGTTGCGCAGGGCTATAAGGATGTAAAGGAAAAGTCCGTTATTGCGAAGTTCCGTGTAAAGGGAACCAAGGACGAATATATTCTAGCTTGGACAACGACACCCTGGACCTTACCGTCCAATGTGGCACTCTGTGTGAATCCGAATGAAACCTACGTAAAGGTTAAGGTTAGCGTGGACGCAAAGGGTAATGTACTGAAGAAGGATGGCAGCTGCTTTTGTAGTCATGATCATGGACACGAGCAGGAGCCGGCGGTGGCAGTGGCTACAGAGCATTATATCTTAGCGGAAGCTTTGTTAAAAGTATTGGAAGGCGACTATGAAGTAGAAGAGACCTATGTAGGTAAGGACTTAGAATACAAAGAATATGAGCCGTTATTTGATTATGCTACGGTAGATAAGAAAGCATATTTTATAACCTGTGATACCTATGTTACCTTATCCGATGGTACCGGTGTTGTTCATATCGCACCCGCTTTCGGTGAGGATGACTCCCGTGTAGGTAAGGTTTATGATCTTCCTTTTGTACAGTTGGTAGATGGTAAGGGTGAATTTAAGCCCGAAGCGACTGACTTTGCAGGACTGTTCTGTAAGAAGGCAGACGAACCGATTATGAAGATGCTTGCAGAAAAAGGCTTACTCTTTAAGGTCTTAAAGTTTGAGCATAGCTATCCCTTCTGCTGGCGTTGTGATACGCCACTCATCTACTATGCAAGAGAATCCTGGTTTATCAAGATGACTGCGGTAAAAGAAGAATTGATTGCGAATAATAATACGATCAATTGGATGCCGGAAAGTATCGGACAGGGGCGCTTTGGTGACTGGCTGAAGAATGTTCAGGATTGGGGTCTTTCCCGTGACCGTTATTGGGGAACTCCACTTCCTATCTGGGAGTGTGAGGACGGACACCGTCATTGCATCGGAAGCATAGAAGAATTAAAGTCTATGTCAGATAATTGCCCGGAGGATATTGAACTCCATAGACCATTTATTGATGCAGTTACGATCAAATGTCCGGAATGCGGCAAGCAGATGACCCGAGTGAAGCCGGTAATCGATTGCTGGTATGACTCCGGTTCCATGCCTTTTGCACAGTGGCATTTTCCATTTGAGAATAAAGATGTTTTTGAAGATAATTTCCCGGCAGACTTTATTAGTGAGGCAGTGGACCAGACGAGAGGATGGTTCTATTCCTTGCTTGCAATCTCCACACTCATTTTCGGTAAAGCACCTTTTAAGAATGTAATTGTATTAGGACACGTTCAAGATGAGAATGGACAGAAGATGTCGAAATCCAAGGGTAACGCGGTGGATCCCTTTGACGCACTGGAACGACATGGTGCGGATGCGGTTCGTTGGTATTTCTATATCAATTCTGCATTATGGTTGCCGAATCGCTTCCATCATGGAGCGGTAACAGAAGGTCAACGAAAGTTCATGGGAACGCTCTGGAATACCTACGCCTTCTTCGTGCTCTATGCGAACATTGATAACTTTGATGCAACAAAATACGAGCTGGAATATGATAAGCTCCCAGTTATGGATCAATGGCTCTTATCAAGACTAAACACCTTGATCAAATCCGTGGATGAGCATCTGGATAACTATCGTATCACCGAAGGGGCAAGACTTCTGGCAGACTTCATTGATGAGCTCTCCAACTGGTATGTAAGAAGGAGCAGAGAACGCTTCTGGGTTAAGGAAATGCCCCAGGATAAGATCAATGCTTACATGACCTTATATACAACATTAGTTACCGTATCTAAGTTGGCAGCGCCTTTCATTCCGTTCATGACGGAAGAAATCTATCAGAATCTGGTTAGAAATATTGATAAAACAGCACCGAATAGTATTCATCTATGCGATTATCCCGGTTATAACGAGACTTGGATTGATACCGAGCTGGAAGTAAATATGGAAGAGGTACTGGAGATCGTAGTACTTGGCCGTGCCTGCCGTAATGCTGCTAATATCAAGAACCGTCAGCCGATTGGCAAGATGTATGTGAAGGCAGAGAAAGAATTATCCGCTTTCTATACTGCAATTATTGCAGAGGAATTGAATGTGAAGGAGGTCGTATTTACAAGCGACGTTCGTAACTTCACCTCTTATAGCTTTAAGCCACAGCTTAAAACCTTAGGTCCGAAGTTCGGTAAGCAGATCGGAGCAATCCGTTCTCTCCTGGCAGAACTTAACGGCAACGAAGCAATGGATGAAATCAATGCAACCGGCCAGTTAAAGATTACTCTAGAAGGTGTGGAAGCGGTACTGGATAAGGACGATTTATTAATCGAGGCTGCTCAGACAGAAGGCTTCATCTCAGATTCAGACCATGGTATCACGGTTGTACTTGATACTAATCTGACGGAAGTGCTGATTGAGGAAGGCTTTGTCAATGAAATCATCAGTAAGATCCAGACAATGCGTAAGGAATCAGACTTCGAGGTTATGGATCATATCCGTATATCCCAGAGAGGCAATGATAAGATAAAAGCGATCATCTTACGTAATGAGGAAGAGATTAAGGCGCAGGTTCTGGCAGAGGAGATCGTCTTTGATCAGGTGCAGGGCTTTACGAAGGACTGGAACTTAAACGGTGAGGATGTAACCCTTGGTGTAGAGAAGCTGTAAGATATCCTAGCTTTTATAAATTTAATTAATAACATAATCTTATATATTGATAGCCCTGTGATTAGACATGATAGTTAGTATCTCAACTAAATGCCAATGACAGGGCTTTCTCTTCGTTTATTATAAGGTAACATTAATTTATTCTTTCTTTGTTCAGAAACTTCATAAATAGTTCACGATTCGGT
>JAQZBA010000051.1 GCA_029239365.1 Herbinix sp.
TACGTTAAGAAGAGGGTTTTTGCAGCTGCAAACCCCCTCTTCTTACTATATCATAATGTTACCATTTCTTTACTCATCGATGATATCAATTTGATCGAATATTTTATTGTTCTCTAAATCATAAAGGATTCCCTTGGTAAGGAATTTCTTCATCGTCTTCTTATCTGCCCATTGAAAACGTTCATGCTCCTCGGACAAGGTCACATGGTCTCCATTGCTATGGCATAGATAATTCAATATTACAGTCTGACGTTTCTCCTTTGACTGAAAGGTAGAGGCATATAACAGACGCTCTATCATGACCTCCAACCCTACCTCCTCCATGATTTCACGTTTTAAACCTGATTCCAGATCCTCGCCGAATTCCAGCTTTCCACCGGCGAATTCCCACGATCCACTACCGCTCACATCACCATAAGAACGCTGGATTATCAATGCCTTACGGTTATAAATTATGATTGCTTTCAGGGCGACAATTATCTTGTTTTCCATCCAACCTTCCTCCTTGCGTGAAAGTATACTCCTCCTATTCCAATACTAATACTTTATAATCGGATTATCAAGATTGATTATTAAGTTTTTATTGTAAGCAGATCATAGCAGTGGCTAATTTAAATGAATTATGAATTGCCTAATCCTAATCATCTTATTTTGTTTATAACAAAAGGAGGCTTCGCATATTTGATATATTTTGCGTTAGCCTCCTTCTGAGCCTTACCTTAAAATTAATTACCATAGTCCCTTACTTTTCTGCCATATTTAGATAATCTGCAGCCGTTGTACCTTCGGCTACAAAATCGCCTCTGATAATCTTTAACGCTATCTTCTCAGAGTTAATTTCAGCTTCTGTTCGAACACCCCATTTACGTATAATAGGTAAGGTCGGACACCAGCCGAGCAGTGCATGCCATAGCATAAATACACTCGTTGCTCCTGTAACCAAAAACCACATACGGCTGATTCTAATCCCAAGATAGGAGCTTAAGAAAATCATTAAGCTCGCTTTTACTGCGAGAACCCTCTCCGTATCCCATTCCTGATTAAGACAGCGAATACGTTCGGATATGTCAGCTTCGTTTCCGTTTTTAAACAAATTTAGATTTTTTATTGTTTGATTTCTAATCTCAGCATTGATCTTAGGATCTGTTTTGAGACCTACTCTCTGAGAGTTAGGAGGAAGTACATTCCCTTTTTTCATTCTTTCACAACCTTTCTCAAAGGTTAGTATGTATTTATTGTTCTGAAATATTCAACTTACCAGATCAATGTAATTATTGTTTTCTACATTTCTCTTATCGGATGTTCTATTTTATTGATCCCTTATTTTTGCTAAAATAGAACGAGACATTCCGCTTTTGTTATAGTACAATATTGCATTGGGAGCAACACTTATTCATTTTGACTTAGGAGGACGAATTACAGATGAGACTATTATGGAGACTGGGTAAAGAAGCGATAAGGTATAAGTCACTATATCTTATTGCCATCCTATCAACCTTCGCATTAACTTTAATTAACCTTGCTGCACCGAAGTTACTATCCGCCATTATTGCATTGGTTGAAAAAGGGCAATCTACAGATTATCTGAAGCAGGTTTATCAAATAACCGGAGTATTAATAGCATTATATTTTTTACGGATTGTATTCCGCTATCTTAGCAATTATCTCGCGCACAAGGCTGCCTGGAATCTTGTGGAGGACATCCGTGTTAAGGTTTATGCCAAGATTCAGAATTTATCCATGAGTTTTTTTCATGACAAACAGACGGGAGATCTGATGAGCCGCGTAGTGAATGATACCGCCACCTTTGAGCTCCTCTATGCACATATCATACCTGATATGTTGACCAATGTTGTTACCGTTATCGGTATTATGATTATACTAATGACCATCAATGCAAAGCTGGCCTTATTAACCTGTATACCGATACCTTTAATCCTTATTTCCGGTTGGATTTTCTCTACGAAGATTCGTCCTAATTTTAAGAAGGCACAAAAAGCAATCGCAGAATTGAATGCTAAGCTACAGGATAACTTTTCCGGAATTCATGAGATTCAGGCCTTCGGTCAGGAATCATATGAACAACAGCAGATAGAGGAAGGTGCTCATCATTACACGAAGGCAATTCTTCATGCTCTGAATATGGGGGCCTTCTTTCATCCGGGAGTTGAATTTCTCTCAGCTACAGGTACCGTCATCGTAGTAGGTGTTGGTGGTTTTCTTGCCTTTCACAGTGAGCTTAGTGTTTCCGATATTATTGCTTTTTTACTATATCTCTCCCTATTCTATGCCCCAATTTCAGGCCTCGCAAGAATACTGGAAGAGATTCAACAGGCATATGCCGGAGCAGAACGAGTTATGCTGATCCTCGATACCCCCAATGACATCATCAATGCGCCAAATGCTACAGATTTAACAGCGGTGAAGGGTGAGATTATCTTTGACAAGGTTAACTTCCAATATGAAGAGGAGGTACCTGTGTTAAAGGATATCAGCTTCCAATGTAAGCCCGGCCAGATGATTGCTTTGGTAGGTCCTACCGGAGTTGGCAAGACCACCTTGACCCAGCTCATCTCTCGGTTCTATGACCCTTCTGCAGGAAGAATTTTGATAGACGGGAGGGATATCCGTGAAGTATCACTCGAAAGCCTACGCTCTAATATCGCTCCGGTACTGCAAGATACCTTCTTATTCAACGGAACCATTGCCGAGAATATCGGATATGCCGATCCAAAAGCCAGCCTTGAGGATATAATCGTAGCAGCGAAGGCAGCCAGAATACATGATAATATTCTCGACATGCCGAATCAATATGAAACCAAGGTTGGTGAACGTGGAATGCGTCTATCCGGTGGACAGAAACAAAGAATTGCCATCGCTAGAGCAATCCTTCGTAAAGCACCCATCATTATTCTGGATGAAGCTACTGCATCCGTAGATGTGGAGACCGAACGTGAGATTCAGAAAGCAATTGCTGATCTGGCAGGTACCAGAACAATCGTAGCCATTGCTCATCGTTTGTCAACCATTCAGAATTCCGATCTCATATTGGTTCTGGAGGAAGGTGGAATTGTTCAAAGCGGCACTCATGAGGAGTTGGTCAGTCAAGAGGGTTTATATAAACGCCTTAATCAGGCACAAAACAGATCCATTTAACCCTATTAGAAAAACCAATCCGTATTAATATGGTATCTGCCATTCTTCTCATCCGCACCTAAGCCACTGATGAGGATCAAGAATAATGGAAAGGTCTGTATCCACAACAACGTCAGATCCGTAGCACCATGCACCAAAGCAGCGATGGATACTGCTAAGATCAGAGAAGTTATCATCGTGTTCTTTTCCTTGATCCGTGCGTAGAATAACGTGACATAGTACTTAACTAGAAACCAAAGAAATAAAACACTTCCAACAATTCCGAAATTAAGCATCATATCCAGATAGATACTATGTGCATGAGGTATCCTATTGTTCCTATAGGAACTGTTAAAAATAAAGCTAAAAGATAAAAAGCCATGACCGAATAAGGGAGTGGCTTTTATTTGCTTGATTGCAAGTGCCCAGATCTGCTCTCTAAGACTAATCGTAACACCCATATCCGACAGCCTTGGAATGATCGGAAGCTTAAGTACGAAGATTCCTACAATACCTAAGATAGCAGCCGATAACCATACGATTAGTAAATGGTAATAATTCAGCATAAACAACAGAATTGTGATACCGATGAATACCTCAATCCATACAAACATGCTCTTACAAAGATACATACTTATGACATTAACCAATCCAACCAGGAAATAGAATAGCTTATTTCCTTGATTCGTCAATATCTTATAAGCACAAATGATGATTACCGTACCAACGATAGTACCAAAGTAATTCGGATGGGAGAACACAGAAGCAATTCGGTGATTGTGTCTACTGTCAAAAATAAGATTTACTAATTTCTCAAGCATAGCATAACCGGCACTGGTTAAACTTAAAATACAGATTAAATGGAGCACTCTCTCATAAAGCTCCTTCGTCATTACGCTTCTCATAAATAGACCAAAGGTAATTGCCATAATCATACCTGCTCCAACGAGAAGTCCAAGCCAATTTTTATATAAAAACGGGATCACCAGTACATACCCGAAAAATATTTTTAACAAATTAGAGCCTCTGTGTATGAAAATAAGTTGCCTCGTATACTTATTGAGAATAATATACGCAACCAGAAAGGTTAGTACAATCGCACATAATACATAAGGTAAAAATATGGATACCGCTGCAAATGAAATTATATTGGAACAGGTTAGGGATAGGTCTATACGACGCTTTAGTACGATAGATTCTATGGTAATCGCCTTCTTTCAGATTAGTCAAATTTTTTAGTCAAAGTCCGGTCAAGCTTATGCTCTTGTTCAAGGGACATAAGTAGTTTTCTTTGATGTTTTTATAGCAAGGAGTTATTTTAGCATATAATCACAAAAACAGCAATCTTTTTCGTTGTAGAAATAATATTTATTATACATTTTAACCAATAAGGACTAATCGTTTCGCTTTCCTAACCAATAAAAAATGCCGGATACAATCATAATTGATCCGGCAAATATTTATTCTTCAAATATATATTAATATTGTTTCCCAAATAAATATACATTATTTGTAGTATTAACTTCGCTATACCAGTTAATTACTTAGGCATTGATCACTGGTTGCGATAATCCTTGTATATCTTGTAATGAATAGACGATATCTGTTCTACCTCGATCGGTTTACTGAAAAAGTATCCTTGTATTAAGTCACAATCCGTTAAACAGAGCCGTTGAACCTGCTCTAATTCTTCTATTCCTTCTGCTATTACGTTCAAACCCAGGCTATGCACAAGGGAAATCAGACTATCCATAACCTTCATATTATCTAGCTCCAAAAATTTTAAGCTTAACGAACGATCCAGCTTAACACTATCCACCGGATGAAAAGCCAGATAATTTAAGGAAGAAAATCCTGAACCGAAATCATCAATTGAAATACGAATTCCAAGCTCTTTGAGCTGTTTTAAGAACATTCTTGTAATTTGCTGATTCTCCATAAAGATATTCTCTGTAATCTCAATCTCGATGTTTTTTGTTTCCACCTGATACTTTTCCAGCTGATCTTGTAAAAACTGTAGATAGCCATTATCATGCAGTTGATTCGCAGAGAAATTAAATGATATCGGCTTTATCTCCAACCCTTCCTGCTTCCAGTCAGCAATCTGCTTGATTACCTTATGGGTTACAATTCTTCCGATTTTAATAATAGACCCATTCTTCTCCGCTATATCAATGAAGATACTGGGTGGAACATTATACTCCTTTAATCTTAACAAGGCTTCATATGAATTGATTTTACCTGATTTAACATCAATCTTTGGCTGATATACCATCTTAAAACCATCTTTTTCAATGGCTTCCCGTAGTATAGCTTCAATATTAGATTTTTTAATCTGACCATCCATCATTGCGAAATCAAATAATTTATATCCATTTTTCCCTGCTGATTTTACGGAATACATCGCCAGATCCGCATTCATAACAAGTTGATTTACATCCTTACTATCCATTGGAAATAATGAGATACCCATACTAAAGTGTATCTCGATATCGAATTCATCAATCGTAAGTTTTTCATCAAATAATTGACAGATATTGTTCAGACAAAGCTCTAGCTTCTGATCGCCGGGTTCACATTCTAAGTGGATTAAAAATTCATCTCCTCCGAATCGGGAAACAAAGATTCTTGATTTCCCTATCGTCTGTAGACGATTTGCAATCTCTTGAAGAACCCTGTCCCCAAATACATGCCCCTGAGTGTCGTTAATTCCCTTAAAATCATCGATATCAAGCAGTATCACTGCACCCTTCTGATCCGAATTTATTCTATTTTCCAGATCCTCAATAAAGCTTCTTCGATTCGGCAACCCGGTCAAAGCATCATGATATGCTATGAAATTAATATATTCCTTCTGCTTTTCAATTTCTTCAACTTGGGCAATCAGTTCCTCCTCAGAGGCAGTTAATAGTTCATTCTTACCCTGCATTTCCTGATTCTTATCCCGTAGTTCCTTCACATATTGATCAATACGGTTCATCAAAGCATTCATAGAACTAATTACATTATGAAAAGGATTGAACTGTGAAAGCTCCACTACTAATTGTTTCTTCTTCTCGATATCGATATCCATTATCTCATTATTGATATGATTGACCTGCGTCATAAGCTCCTTAAAATTATTGTGCATATCTAAAAGAGCGGAGGAAACTGTGCCAATCTCATCTTCTCGCTTAGCATAATCATCCACCTTGGAATTCTCTTCAAAGCTAAAATCAAAATCTGTCATGTGATTAATAACAGATGCGATTTCCAGTATTGGTCTGGTAATATATTTTGATATCTGGAATACCATAAAAAACACGCAAGCTAAGGTCACAATAAAAATCATCAATAAGATCGAAGTTATAATATTGGCATTTTGAAGAATCTCATCTTTACTCATCACAGTAATCACATGTAACCCGTTACTACCCGTGGTAAGAGTATTGAGTACGCAGACTTCACCATCCACTACTGTCTCAAAGGTAGCTGCTTCTCCCGAATTCATAATTTCAAAATCATCAAGTCCTAGCTCTCGCGGTGTCTTAAGAATCCAATCCATATGCTTCGTTGCAACAATAAATTTATTCTCCGGACTTAAAAGCATTACATAGCCGGTCTTGCCGATTTTAAGTTTACTGATGGAATTCGATAACTCTTCCAGATTCACGGAAATTCCGATTACACCAATTGATTCTTCCCCACGAAAGACTGATTTCGTAAAGCTAACCACCATATCCTGTGTGACATTAGTCATATATGGCTCTGATATCACAATATCCCTCTCCCAGATAGAATACTTATACCAGGGTCGTAGTCTTGGATCATAGCTTTGGGAAGGAGTAAATCGGGGGTATTCAATATAACCACCATCTTCATTGCCAAAAAATATAAAATTAATAGTTGGATGGCTTTCCTTCATAGTGCGAAAATAATCTGATATTGAGCTCTCGATCTTGCTTATCATAGAATAATTAACATCTTCGGAATACCTACTATAGTTATTCAATTGTTGTTCAGAATTCTTTAAAATATCCAGCGAAGCCAGATAATTTACCTCTTCTTTCATATCAGAGATCAGAGATCGTTCGATCAATTCATCCACCTGATTTAATGTCTGTTGGCTATTACGAATGCTATTATTATATAACCAGTCTTTCAGAAAGGAATTAAGATATAAACCGCCCAGGAAATAAGGGATTAGGCAACCCACAAATATAACTAGAATCATTTTATTACGCAACGAGCGCTTTATCCACATACTTACTCCTTTCAAACTGAGGATTCATTAATTTGCAGTCTATTATATTTCATAATATTTTCATTCTGATTTATAATAATTTTAACACAATTCTACAGTTTATGACAACAAATTTCAACAAATATTCCACAATATCTAAGTGTCAGCTTAATGATATTTTCAAACTAATAAAAAAAAATAGTCTCAATTTGATTCTGAGACTATTTTAAACATTTTTGTTATTCTTCAATCATAGTTAGAAAATATTGATGTATCCTAGGATCTCCCGTTAACTCCGGGTGAAAAGCAGTAACCAGCATATTATTCTCCCGTGCTGCAACAATCTTTTCATCAACCTGTGCAAGGACTTGAACCTTGTCTCCTGCCTCTACTATATAAGGAGCGCGGATAAAAGTCATCGGCACCGATCCCACTCCCAGGAATTCCTCGATGGTACGAAAGCTTCCCAACTGTCTGCCATAGGCATTTCTCATCACACCGATATCCATTGTACGTAGATACGAATTCGAATCGTTTACAATATGCTTAGCCAGGAGGATAAGTCCTGCACAGGTTCCAAGTACAGGTAACCCCTCCTTGATTCGTCTTTGTAATAATTCTAACATATCCAGTTCCCGAAGCAGCTTGCCTATCACAGTACTCTCCCCACCGGGTAAGATCAGCCCATCCAAGGATTGTCTCAATAGATCCGATTTTTGTCTAATCTCACAGGTCTGAACATCCATCTGCTCCAGTAGCTTTCTGTGTTCAGCAAAGGCTCCCTGTAATGCTAAAATACCGATAACCTTCATTCACTACGCTCCATTTTTCTTCGAGTTTATATACCCCTTTGTGCCATTAACAATTCAATCTCCTGTTCATTGATTCCAACCATTGCTTCACCAAGATCTTCGGATAACTCTGCTAATAATTTAGGGTCCTTATAGTTCGTAACCGCTTGAACAATTGCTCTGGCGCGTCTTGCAGGATCTCCGGACTTAAAGATTCCTGAGCCTACAAATACACCCTCAGCCCCTAATTGCATCAGCATAGCAGCATCAGCAGGTGTAGCCACTCCACCGGCAGCAAAATTAACGACGGGTAATCTTCCGCTCTTATGAACCTCATATATCAGCTCGTAGGGCACCATCAATTCCTTGGCTGCTTGATATAGTTCATCTTCCCTTGTATTCACAAGCCTAGCAATCTGCTGCTGCAACATACGAAGATGGCGAACTGCTTGAATTACATCTCCCGTCCCCGGTTCTCCCTTCGTTCGTATCATGGAAGCACCTTCACTAATTCTTCTTAAAGCCTCTCCCAAATCCTTTGCGCCGCACACAAAGGGAACCTTGAAGTTTCTCTTATCAATATGGAAGGTATCGTCTGCCGGCGAGAGAACTTCACTCTCATCAATATAATCAATTTCAATTGCCTCCAAGATCTGTGCTTCTGCAAAATGACCTATTCTAACCTTTGCCATCACAGGAATTGTAACTGCTTCCTGAATTCCCTTAATCATCTTTGGGTCACTCATACGTGAAACCCCTCCGACTGCACGAATATCTGCCGGAATACGCTCCAAGGCCATAACAGCACACGCACCTGCCTCCTGAGCTATTCTTGCCTGTTCCGGTGTAGTAACATCCATTATGACTCCACCCTTAAGCATTTGAGCCAGATTTTTATTTAATTCATAACGTAAACTCATAACTATACTCCTTCCCTATCCAATTCTCTGATCTATCCATAATATCGCTTGACGTTTCCATACGTTGGCCTTATTATAATACCAATCTGGCATCATTATAAGTATCAGATACATCAAAGAGTATGGTATCAGTTTAATTCATTCAAAGGAGCCTAATCAATGGAAATGTTAACACCGGTCTTTGATACTTACAGTCATATTCCTATTTATCAACAGCTTTACAGTTATATTAAGGACGAGATTAAGGAAGGGCGAATTCCAAATAATAGTAAGCTTCCCTCGAAGCGAAAGCTCTCCTCCCACTTAAATGTTAGTCAGAATACTATCCAGGCTGCCTATGACCAGCTCATTGAGGAGGGCTATATCCAGTCCCAGGAGAAAAGGGGCTTCTTTGTCAACAAGCTTGATCATCTTCAAAGCATAAAGGTAATTAAAGCGGAAGAAGAAGCCCTTGCCCCGTTGAACTTTCCGGTATCCGTATATGATTATTCCTATCACGGAGTGGATTTTTTATCCTTTCCCTTTGACCTCTGGCGAAGGCTGACCAAAGAGGTGATTAACGAATATGATAGGGAAATACTACAGCTCAGTTCTTCCTTAGGTTATCACAGATTACGAGCTAATATCTCCTCCTATCTGCATCAATCCCGTGGAGTAAACTGTTCAGAGCATCAAGTGATCATAAGCTCCGGAACTGAGATGCTGTTCCAATCGCTGATTCAGCTCTTTGATGAGAATTATATCTATGGGATAGAGAATCCGGGGTATGAAAGATTGAATCAATTATTTCGGGGTAATCGGGCAGCCTTCACATCGATCCGCATTGATGAATGTGGCATGATACCTGAAGAAATCGAACGTTTTCAACCTAATGTTTTATGCATTACTCCGGCTCATCAATTTCCTTCCGGGCAGATAATGCCCATTAACCGTAGAATCCAACTCCTAAATTGGGCTAATCAGCAATCGGATCGATATATTATCGAAGATGATTATGATAGTGAATTCAAATACAGTGGCAAACCAATTCCTGCTTTACAAGGCCTGGATGAAAATGAAAAAGTCATTTACATGGGCTCTTTATCAAAGTCCATCTCTCCTACTCTGCGTGTAAGTTATATGGTATTACCTGCACATTTAATGCAGCATTACCGCAAGGAATTGTCTTATCAGCTTTGTCCTGTGCCAATGATAGAACAGAAGGTTTTATGTCGATTTATTGAAGAGGGATACTTTGAACGTCATCTGAATAAAATGAGGAATATTTATAAAAGAAAAAGAGAACTGCTGGTAGACTCCATACAAATACTGCATCCCGATATGAAGATATTTGGTGCGGATGCCGGTTTGCATCTCCTACTTCAGGTACCGAACAGAATGAGTGAGGAGCAGCTAATTGAAGCGGCAAAAGCTATGGGTGTCAGGGTTTATAAATGCTCCCAGTACTATTCGAACCCGATTGACATACCGAAAGAGCCAATCCTTTTACTTGGTTATGCAATGATATCCGAAAAAGAAATAGTAGAATCCTGTAAGCTTTTAAAGCAGGCTTGGTTTCCTTCCTTATCGAATTATACTAAATAACACTTTATTCGACACAAATTGATGAAATTCAAAACATCTTATGTTATACTTAGGTAATAGGACCAATAACCATCAATTCAATGAAAAGGAAGGAATCGTATGAAGAAGCCCCACAGACCAATCCATCAATATCTTTTTTATGCTTTCCTAATAATTGAAGCGATATCCATTCTCTATATATCCAACCAAAGACATTTCGAAGTAAACTTTCAAAACGAATCCTTATATAGTCTAAATGATAATTGGACCTATCATGCTGATAATGGTAATCTATATTCCCTTACTCTTCCAGCGATTGTGGACGCAGGTACAGATAATACTATCATTATTTCTCATAAGATTCCTGAAGATTATCAACATATCACCAGTATTGGTATATTAACCACGAATCAAAGTCTTGTCGCATATATCGATAATCAGATCATATATTCAAGAATTGCCCATGCAGATTCAGATCATTATTTTAATGTTCCACTTGGTTCTATCTGGGATATGATTCCACTGATGCCTAATTCAGAAAACAAAACTCTTACGCTGGTAATCTCTTCTGAATATAATGATTATGCCGGAAGAATAAACGAGATCCATGCAGGAACTAAGGCATCGATACTTCTCCACACCATAGAAACCTTCGGATCTGGTTTTATATTATCTTTAATTATCTTCTTAATCGGAGCCTTTTTAATCTACATGTATGTTTTTATTAAAAAGTTGTTACGTGATGACAAATCTATCTATTACTTAGGCTGGTTCACTATCATGTCAGGTTTATGGCTCATGATGGAGAGCAATCTGTCCCAGTTGTTCCTAAATGATGCCTATGTAATTTCAACACTAAGTTATTTGTCCCTAATGACCTTCCCGATTCCAATTCTATTATATGTTAATCTATTGGAGGGTTATCATTATAAACGACTCAATACCGGGTTGATATATACATTATTATGCAGTGATATTATACTCATCTTACTGCAATTTCTTAACATAAGAGACTTTAACGAAACTCTTACTGAATTGCGCTTTTTGCTCTACCTCATTCTTAGTATTGCATTGATGACCTTATGGCTTGAGCTGGTTAGATACAAGAATAAGGAATTGAAGGTATTCACCATCGCTTCTTCTGTATTATTTATCTTTAGCATGATTGAACTATTCCGATATCAGCAACAAAGTGAATTAATTACAGGATTGTACTTTCGATTCGGATTTTATATCTTTATTTTTATACTTGCATGGGATGGGATCAAGAAATTAATTGACTTCGTTAAGTTAAGTGAACGTGCTGCTCATTACAGACAGCTGGCGTATCGTGATCCTTTATCAAATTGCAGAAACAGAATTGCTTACGAGATGGATATAGATCAGGTTGATACCACGAAAAGTGTAACTATTTTTATGGCAGATATGAATAACATGAAAGAAATTAATGATACCTATGGCCACCAAATCGGTGATGAGGTCATTATCCTCTGTAGCCAATGCCTTATTAAGGTTTTTGGCCGTAGTGTGTATCGAATCGGCGGTGATGAGTATCTTAGTATCCAATATAAGTTGGAACCTGAGGACATTGAACGATTCATTCAAGCCTTCCACGAGGAATGTGATAAAACAAATGAGGATATCCCCTACAAATTCGTTCTATCCATAGGCCATGCTACCTTCAATCCGTCCATCGACCGTACAATCCACGATACAGTAAAGAGAGCAGATTCTAAGATGTATGAGGTTAAGGAACAAATGAGAGAACAGAAAAAGATTTCAAATTAATTAGAGTGTCATTTATTCCATTCCATTTAGTTCTTTCTTAATACTTCTCCACTCAGGTAAGAAGCGGTCCATATAGCCTTTAAAGATAGAGTTATGGCTACGTTCCAATAAGTGAACCAGCTCATGGACCACCACGTACTCAAGACATTTTGGAGGCTTCGTAGCAAGCTGCAAATTAAAGCAGATACCTTTTGTCCGTATATTACAGGTTCCCCATCGTGTCTTCATATTCTGGATACGATAGGAAGAGGACGAGACCCCTATGTTTCTCTCCCACCTGGCTAAGAGATAGGGGATTTCTGCTTCCAAGGCTTTCTTATACCATTGCCCTAGAAGTTTTTCCCTCTGTTCCTTCGTACTATCTGCTTTGGAGAAGATAATTACTTCATCCCCGATTACTTCTACTTTGTTGCGGCCAAACGCTTCTACAATGCGCAATGTATAACTTCTTCCCCAGATAGTAACTTCTTCTCCTGTGACATATTGAAGCACCTGATTCGTATGCCTACTTCTTATCTTACTCTGCTGCATGATAATCCAATCCAGCTTCGAAGTTACAAAGCCATGGATCTCATCGTCACTCATGCGTAGAGGAGCTGATATGTGAACCCGTCCATCTGGAGGCAGAATTCTCAAATACATATTTTTAATACGTTTCTTTTCCAGTTCAATCCGTATATTATGAATTACGATCTGTTTCATGAGTGCTCCTACTTTTTCTTACTTCTTCGTCTTCTTCTTACCGGTACTGTCTTCCCTTCCTGTGCC
This sequence comes from Herbinix sp., assembly GCA_029239365.1. Classification (GTDB taxonomy): domain Bacteria; phylum Bacillota; class Clostridia; order Lachnospirales; family Lachnospiraceae; genus Mobilitalea. The sequence goes on from JAQZBA010000051.1 coordinate 13,188, forward strand.
TTTACCATTATATTATTCTCATTATCAGAGCGCAAGGTAACCCACATGGTGCTTCCACCCTTGCCGTCCGAATTAATCTCTATAAAGTCAATTTTCTTAAGAAACTTTGATAACTTCGTATCACCGTAATTACGAACATCAAAGTCGGGATAACGTTTGACTAATCTGCTTCCCAGTTCACCCATATTCATCCGCTGACCATCTTCATCCACTTCATTCATCATCTTGAGAATGGCAGCTTTAATCACGCTGATATCCGTCATGTTCTTACCGGCATCCGTACTTTCCGGTATCATAAAGGCTTTGATTGCTTTACTATTCTCTGCTTCTGTCTCTTTCTCTTTCTTACTCTCCACCTTGCTTACTTTATCCACATTAATAGCTGTTTCCGGCTTAATACGGCTTTCCTCCAGCTCCATACTCTTCTTCTCTGTCTCCGCTAATACATCCAGATATTTGAATTGGTTACACGCTGCAATAAAGGGCTTCGGTGTCTTTCTCTCGCCCATTCCTACCACCAACATACCTGATTCACGAAGTCGTGAAGCGAGCTTCGTAAAATCACTGTCACTGGAAACGATACAAAAGCCTTCTACATGCCCGGAATAGAGGATATCCATTGCGTCGATGATCATTGCTGAATCAGTTGCATTCTTACCTACCGTGTAGCCATACTGCTGAACCGGTGTGACCGAATTCTCTAAAAGCACATCCTTCCAGGAACCCGAGCTTGGCTTAGTCCAATCTCCGTAGATTCTTTTATAGGTTGCAACTCCATAATTGGATATCTCATCTAATATATATTTGATATATTTTGCAGACACATTATCTGCGTCAATTAATACTGCGAATCGTTTCTCTCCTAACATAGTTTTCCTCCATATTTTATCAATTACTTTTATTGTAACCCTAATCTGATTATCTGTAAACCTCATTTCGGGAAGCATTTATCAATCCTTTGCTCCTATTTCTTATATGCAAAAACCTCCTTGTTTAATTATCCATTATCTGGCAATAATTTATCCTAGGAGGTGTATTTATGCTATTATTTATAAAAAATTATAATCTTTCGGTCCTTAAGAAGAAATATATTCTATTATACGTACTTAATCTCACGGATATCATTTTTACGATTCTTCTACTCCAAACTGGTTACTTTAGAGAAGTCAACCTAATCATGGCAAAGGCAGTGGAACATCCGGTTGCCTGTATCTCATTTAAGGCAATCCTTCCGGCCCTATTGCTTGGTTATGTATATCGATGTATTAAGGAAGGAGGGGAGGAGCAGCATAGAATATCAAATATTGCAGTTAATATATCGTTATCTGTCTATGCCTTTGTTAACCTGTCTCACCTGGTATGGTCAGCAATGCTTCCTTTTCTAATCCTTAGAAATGTATAATTCCTGCAACCTGATTTTGGGATTGCAATAACGTCCCTTTTTAAGCGTTCCCTGCTTATATTGGATTGCTCTCTTCGGACAGGAATGGATACAAGCAAAACACTGTTCACACTGATGCAGCCAGATTGGTCTGCTTTCTCGAAAGATAATATTATCGACAGGACATAGCTTAGCACAGGTCCCACAGCCATTGCAAGTATCCTCCAGCCAGAAATGCCGATCTCTATTCTTTGGCTGGAAGGTTCTTGCTGCAAGAGGTCCAAACAGTCTCCCTATCAGATTCAAATCCTCGGAAAAACTATGTTCTGCATTATTTA
>JAQZBA010000052.1 GCA_029239365.1 Herbinix sp.
CGAGTATCATGAGGATGATTTTATTGAGAATTGTTTTAATGAGATGGTTTCTGCGTATTACTTAAAAAGGGGCGGAGAAGTAAAAAGACTGGCTTACCTTCATTTGTTCTTGCATAAGCTGATACAAACTAATCCGGACGGACTATACTATGATTCCGCAGATGACAGAAGAGATGCTTATATTTCTCTAGCATTAAATTATATCGAAATGAATTATTCCAGGAAAATATCCATCGACATGATTTCACAGCATGTAGGCCTAAATCGAAGTTATTTTACTTCCATCTTCAAAAGTGCCATTAACAAGACCTTACAAGAGTATCTGATCGAATTCCGAATCAGAAAGGCTTGCGAATTATTAGCAAACCCCAAATTAACCATTGGTAACATCTCCCGGTCCGTGGGTTACACGGATCCTCTGCTTTTTTCTAAGATATTCAAGCGAGTAAAGGGGATAACTCCAAGTGAATATAGAAACAGCCTTTCACTATAACCAGAAAAATGTACACAAAAACAAAAAAAATCTCCCTTTTGACACGAAAGCCCCTATACTATACTCAGTAAAATATGACTATATCAATAGGGGTGTACCACTTATATCCCTTAGGTATGGGCAATCGAAAGGAAGGAAATTGTGACAATGAAAGAATTAGTACTTGATGGTTTATGGGAATTAGCATGTGTTGAAGATAATAAAAGAGCTCTGGTTAACACGCCAGGAAGTGTCTATCAGAATCTATTGGAAGCCGGACTAATCGATGACCCTTTTTATCGTGATAACGAAGAGCTCTCCCGCGCTGTGTCAGAGAAGAATTATGAGTATAAAAGGCAGTTTTACATTGATGAGGATATGCTTAGTCAGGATAAGGTATATCTTATATGCGAAGGAATCGATACCATTGCCGATATTTTTATTAATCAAAAGAGAGTGATGCAATGTAACAATATGCATATGGTCTTAGAAGTAGATGTAAAAGACGATCTGATCGAGGGTGAAAATGACATTCTAATTTCCTTTACCTCACCATATCAACAGATTGAGCTCATCAAAAAGGATCATCCTTATATGGATCTTGATCGACATTTATTCCAAGCTAAGATGCAGATGAGAAAAGCACATTATATGTTTGGATGGGACTGGGGTCCTGCACTGGCCGATATGGGTATCTACAAGTCAGTATTCTTGCGAGGCTACAAGGATGCGCGTATTACTGATATCAACATTGAGCAGAAGCACCTATTTGACAAAGTCGAATTATCCTGTAGTGCTACCTGGGAAGCATATTCCGAGGGATTAGAGATCAGATTCTCCTGCTATGCACCGGATGGTCAGCTACTCGCAAGTCAAGCTTCTGAAGGCGGTAACACAGTATTTGAGATAGAGCATCCGCAACTGTGGTGGTGTATTAACTATGGTCAGCAGCCCTTATACACCGTGAAAGCCGAAGCGATATTGAATGGCGAGATAATACATACAAGCAGTAAGATCATAGGCTTACGAACCTTAACTGTCTGCCAGGACAACGATAAATACGGACAGAAATTCCATTTCAAGATCAATGGTGTCGAAGTATTTGCAAAGGGTGGAGATTATATCCCGGAAGACAGCTTTCTTGGTCGCATGAGTTTTGAGAAGTCTAAGAAGGTAATCGATAGCTGTATCAAAGCGAATTTCAATATGATTCGAATCTGGGGTGGAGGCGTGTACCCTTCTGAGGATTTTTTGAATTACTGTGATGAACAAGGAATCATGGTTTGGCAGGACTTTATGTTTGCAAATATAGTTACGCTCTGGGAGGGTGAAGAAAAAGAAAATATGACCAGAGAGATTATTCAGGTCACCCGCAGAATGCGCAATCACCCTTGTATCGCTATTCTTTGCGGTAACAATGAAACCGAGCTTATGGTCTATGATTCCATGGAAGCAAAATATAAGGAAATGTATATCAAACAGTACGAAGTTGATATGAAAGAAATCGTAACCAGGGAAGCACCCCACATCTTCTATTGGCCAAGCTCACCCTCTTCCACCGGAAGTATGCGTGATGTTGAGAATATGAGTATTGGTGATACCCATGACTGGAATGTATGGCATGGCAAAAAACCCTTCACCTATTTCAGAAGTACCTTCCCAAGATTTAATTCAGAGTTTGGACTTCAGTCTTTTCCCTGTATGAAGACCATCGAAACCTTTACTAGACCTGAGGATCGTAATATCTTCTCCTATGTAATGGAAGGTCATCAGAAGAGCTTAAGTGGAAACGAATATATTAATTACTATATCTCTCAGTATTTTAAATTCCCGGTCAATTTTGAAGCATTAATCTATCTTTCACAAGCAATTCAGTTGGAGGGTATTCGATATGGTGTGGAACATTGGCGCCGTAATCGTAATGATCAGCATTGCATGGGAGCACTCTTCTGGCAGGTGAATGACTGTTGGCCGGTTGCTTCTTGGGCAAGTATCGATTATTTTGGACGATGGAAAGCACTTCATTATGGTGCAAAACGTTTCTTTGAGCCTATCTTAATATCTGCCTGTGAAGAAGACTGCATCGTTGAGCTTCATGTAACGAATGAAACTCTGATCGAAACGAAGGGTACTCTGGAATGGAAATTATGCCATACGGATCAAGGCGTAGTTAAGGAAGAACACATTGCCTGTCAGATTAATCGACTACATTCGGATTGTATTACAAGACTTGATTTCTCAGATATCCTGAAGACTAAGGATGATAAGAGGTCCTATTATCTAGTATATTCCTACCAATCCGAGGGAAAAACCTTGGGTCACGGAACAGTTATGTTTACTCCTGCAAAGCATTTTAACTTTAGAAAACCTAATATTGTATGTCAGAAGATTGATGACAGAACATATCAGCTGATCGCAGATCAATTCTGTAAGTTCGTGGAAATAAAATTTGATGATGACGTTATATTATCTGATAATTATTTTGACCTGGTACCGGGAATAGAGAAAATAATTGAAACCGAAGAAACGGTTGTAGGAGAACCACAAATCTATAGCCTCTATGATAGCTTCAATTAACCTTCTTGTTATATACCGGTTTGTCCTTCACGAATTTTACATGATCTGAAGATAAGTTAAAGTGGGAAGGTAGCGAGTAAATGAAAAAGGGCTTTCCCAGAAATGGTATCCATTCTGTGAAAGCCCTAATATTTTTAAGTTTGCTTATTGGCTGGAATTCTAATTTCTACCGTTGTCCCAATGTTGTATTCACTTTTGAAGGAAATACCATAACTTGCACCGTAGTATAATTGAATACGATCATTGATATTTTTGATACCATAATTACTTCCCTTTGTATTCCTGAAATCTCCTGACATGATTTGCTCAAGCTTGTCTGCACTAATACCAATCCCATCATCTGAAACGCTTAGCACAATATCCTCACCGACAACATTTCCGCTGATGACGATAGTGCCTTCTTTCACTTCTTTTCCTTGTATCCCATGGATAATTGCATTCTCGACGATAGGCTGTAAGGTAATTTTTAAAATACTAAATTCTAATAAGTAATCATCAATATCAATAATGAATTCAATCTTATTCTCATAACGTATATTTTGAATATTGATATATGCCGAAACATGCGCAAGTTCATCTTCAAGAGCAATCACTTCCTTACCCTTACTTAAACTAAGTCGATAAAATTTTGCTAAAGCTTTCACGGAATCTTCGATTTCCATATTCTTTTGTTCCTGTGCCAGATAAATCACCATATCCAAGGTATTATAGAGAAAGTGAGGATTAATCTGTGCCTGCAATACCTTTAATTCATAGTTTTTTACTTCCTTACCATGCTTAAACTGTTCCGACAGCAATAAGTGGATACGAGAAATCATATAGTTATAATTCTCAATCAATTCACCTATCTCATCCTTTGATTTCGATTGCTCCAGAGGGGAAAGAACACCCTTATGGACATGATTCATTTGATTGATGATAAGCGTAATTCTATGAGTGATACTAGTTGATATTAAGTAAGCAAGCAGATAAACAATGAGTGATAAAACGAAGGCAGTTATGATTGTTCTTGAGAGCAGAATTTTACTTTCTGAGAAAATCTCATTGTATGGTAGGAACGTTACCATATACCAATCTGTTTTATCAATCAGCTGACTTCTGAAGAAAACCTTCTCTCCATCTGTTGTATTTGTAATAGACCATTCTGTTCTCTCCGCCTGACCCATAACGGATGCCGGCTTTATGAAGGTCTTTAATTGTTCATTCGAAGAACAGACCGGGATACCACTCTCCGTCTGAATGTAGGTAACACTGCTTTCTACCGTATTTGCATTAGACATTATCTCGAGTAGTGCATCGGTATTAATATCGATACGGATCAGACCAATCGACTTGGAATAATCCTTACTACTAAGAAGAAAAGAGATGACAGAAACTGTTTGGTCCGTCACATCGCTTCCCTCGAAATATGCTAACGGACAGAAAAGAAATCTCTTATCTCGTTCTTCCAGTATTCGGTACCAGGAGGTATCTACGATATCCTTCAGATTATACAAATGGGTTTTTGTATTTTCCGGGCTGTTGGCATAGATCAACCCATCCTGTACATACAGTCGAATTTTATTCACCACTGTTTTATCTTCTAGACTATCTAAGAAGGTGGTTAAGCGATTCATATCATTCATTTGAGTAAATATATCCGTATCCGAAGTTGTTTTATTGACGATTTCAATTAGATTTTTATCCTGTACAATAACATTCATTGTGTTTTGTACTTTTTGCAGCCGATCGGAGATGAAAGCATATGCCTGACTATAACTTTTCTCAGCAGAGAACAAGGTTTTTTCTTGCAACGTTTTCGAAAAACTATAATAGGTCAGGGACGAAAACACAAAAAGTGATAAGACAACCAGAAATATATAGGTCAAAAGTAATTTTTTCCGAAGTTTTAGGTTGCTAAAAGAGTCAAACAACTTTTGTAGCGGACTATATTTCATTTTGATATGTCTCCTTATACATCGTCGGCGTCATATTCACATTCTTCCTAAATATTTTAGCAAAATATTGACTATCACTAATTCCAACATGCTCTGCAACATCGGACACCTTATAACTTTTATTTTTTAGAAGCTCCTTCGCTTTCTCAATACGAAGGCTCGTAATATATTGGTTGACTGTTTTTCCTGTTTCCTGTTTGAACATAGAGCACATGTAAGCCATACTGATGAAGGCATACTCACTTATTTGTGTTACGGACAAATTACTGTCCATGTAATTGGATGCGATATAATTTTTAATCTGCAAGACTTTGCTTGAATTGTCCCGCTTTTCATTGCGATATTCAAAAAAGGCTTCAATTTGTTCTATGGTATAGGTCTCTAATTCATATAGTGTATTGAATTTAATCAGTGTCTGCCAGGATTGATTATAATCATGAGTCTCCAGGAAAGCATCCAGGAATAACTCCCGCGATGTTTCATACAGTTGAAGAAGTACTCTGTAAAAGTAATTTTTTATATTGCTCGCCAAAGTATTCGTATGTAAGGCAAGCTCTTGGCTCAGATTATGAATCAACAGAATCGCATGTTCTTGATTATCTTGGATGAGATATTTTTGAAACTCTTTTATATATTCATCTAGGAATACATAACTATCCCCTTTCTCGTTCGTAGAAAAAAGGATCTGATTATAACCAACAAAAAACATCTTTTGGAGGGTTAGAACCGCGCTATGATATGATTCCGGTACATTTCCAATACCACTAACCTGCTTTCCAACAGCTACAAAATAATTTATATTACTCCAAAGCGGTAAAAGATTAGAAAACATCATAAGAATATAATCTTTTTTCAAAAGATACCGTTTGTTTGCCGGACAGGCAATGTGCAGCAGGATATATTGATCGTCTTTTAAGGTTGGTATGCCTACTAAACCATTCGCATCAAGCTTATTCAGGAGTAGTTTCATGGTTTCTTCTATCAGTGCAAAATAGATATTGTTCGTAGTGCTCTCCTTATGGAGCAGTTGGATTAGGACCGTGACAAAGTCGGATTCCGGTAAAATCCCAAGAAGAGTATAATCAAAAGGCTGCCCGGAACTTCGATAATTTGTGATTAATTTAAGAGCAATTTCGTTTTTTAAGAAAGGAAAATTCTTAGCCAGACGTTCATGTATATCTGTTTCTTCTTGTTTTTTACGCTCTCCAACTATCATCTGTATGGCTTGTGCAAGGACTTTTTCCAACTCATCATAATCGATAGGTTTTTCGACATAGCTAAGAGCACGTAAATGAATGGCGGATTTCAAATATTCTTTCTCGGAATACCCACTCATAAAAATGATCTTTACATTCGGATCCATTTCGCGGAGCTTATAAGCCATATCGATACCATCCATACGAGGCATTCGTACATCAGATAATACAATATCCGGATGATAGGAGGCTGCGAGCATCAATGCATGCATTCCGTCATCTGCCTGCTTAATGGAGGAAAAATCGAGATTTCTTTTATTGATATTACGAATAATACCTTCTCTGGATATAATTTCATCATCAACCACTAATAGTTTCACCGATTAACCCACCTCTTTCCTCACCACTGCTTGGTACATTTTCATTATAGAAAATGTATGAAGCTGCGTCAAGGGCGATGGAGCTCCCCATAAGCAGAAACAAAATATATTACACAAAAACAAAAAAAACGTCCATTATATTGCGAAGGAGCATTTGCTATAATCTGCTTGCAAAGAAAAATACATTACGAACAAGGAAGCAAGAAGTAGGAAAAAGCTACAGCATATAATTTGCGGCTTATTGCTAGAATGGAGACAGAAATGGAACAAAGAAAAAGAAAAGGCTTTTTTAAAAAAGTCCTGGAGTATAGACAACTGCTTCTTATGTTGTTACCAGGTGTACTGTTTTTTACGATTTTTAGCTACCTGCCAATGGTCGGTATCGGAATCGCATTTCAAAGGTTTACCTTTGATGGAGGGCTCTTTCATAGTCCTTGGGTGGGACTTGATAACTTTAAGTTCATGTTTCTGTCAGGAGATATCTGGAACGTAACAAAGAACACTCTTTTTTACAATGTCTTGTTTATATTAGTAAATAATTTTATCGAGATCCTTTGTGCCATTATTTTAGCTGAGATAACAAATAAACATTTTAAAAAGATAACACAATCAATGATGTTCTTACCATATTTTATATCCTGGGTGGTGGTTGGAGCATTTGCATATAACGTATTGAATTATGAGTCCGGTTCGTTTAATACGCTGATGAAGGCATTAAGCTTACAGCCTTTTGATTTTTATAATTCTCCAAAGATATGGATCTTAATTATTGTCATGGTATGTGCTTGGAAGAATATTGGTTATGGAACCATAATTTATCTATCCGCTGTTATGGGTATTGATGGAGCAATGTATGAAGCTGCCTCGATTGATGGAGCTAATATTTTTCAAAGAATCCGCCATATTACCCTGCCCTGCTTGGTTCCTACCATCGTTATTCTGATTTTACTTTCTATGGGAAGTATCTTCCGAGGTGATTTCAGTATGTTTTTCCAAGTTACCGGTAACAATGCGATGCTATATTCTACGACAGATGTTATTGATACTTTTGTCACAAGATCTCTTATCAGCACTTCAGAGTTCGGTATGACAGCTGCTGCCGGTCTATATCAATCCGTATTGTGCTTTGTAATTATAATGATTTTCAACACCCTGGTGAAACGATATAACAAGGATTATTCTTTATTCTAAAAATAGATGGATCGGAGCGATGAGAGTGCAAAGAAAAAGTGTTAGCGAAAGAATTTTTAATATCATCGGATATATTATTTTAACAATAATGGCAATTATAGCAGTAATTCCGTTTGTCATGATTATATCCAGCTCTGTTACGGCAGAACATACCATACTCAAATATGGATATTCTTTAATTCCCAAAGAATTTTCCACGCAAGCCTACGAAAAAATATTCGGATTTCCGGATGATGTATTACGAGCCTATTGGGTAACGTTACGCAATACCTTCATTGGTTCAATAATAGGCTTATTCACAACAGCCATGACGGCATATGTCCTTTCAAGAACCTACTTTGCATGGAGGCATAAATTCTCGTTTTTCTTCTACTTTACGACATTGTTCAGTGGAGGAATTGTACCCTGGTACATACTTTGTGTTCGGTATTTGCATTTAAAGGATATGCCTATGATCGCTCAGGTAGCTCCATATCTCATATCGGTATTTAACATGCTGGTTATAAAGAGCTTTATGCAATCGATCCCTGATTCCATAACAGAAGCGGCAAAAATTGACGGTGCCGGAGAATTTCGTATCTTTAGACAGCTCATGTTGCCATTGTCTAAGCCCGTTCTAGCCTCAATTGCTTTGTTTATTGCAATTGGATATTGGAACGATTGGTATTTAAGCTTTATGTTTGTAGATGACGCAGCGCATTACTCGTTACAGTTTTATTTGTATAAAATATTGAATGCTGCAGAAGCCTTGGCACGAATCTCCAGTCTTTCCGGCTACCATGTAGGGGAGATGCCAAAAGAAAATATAAAGATGGCAATGGCCGTAATTGCAACAGGACCAATTATCTTGTTATATCCGTTTTTACAGAAATATTTTGTAAAAGGATTAACGATTGGTGCGGTAAAAGGATAATACCATTTTGTTGGTTTATCAAATATAATGTATTAAGAGGAGGAAAGAAAATGAAAAATGTACGTAGAAAGTTTTGTTTGATCCTGGCAGTATTACTGATCGCTGTAATACCCATGAGTGCTTGCAAAAAATCAACACCAACGGATGGTACTGCTGAGCCTACACCCGCTGCATCCGAAGACACGACAAAAACCGAGGAAGTTGCTCCTGCAGATCCAATTCAAGAAGAGCTTGCTAAGGGTCATGTAACCCTAATCGGATATCAGTTTGGTGATAATTCCGTTGATCATGAGGCTGTATTAGCAAAGCTCAACGAGAAGCTAGAGGCTGATATTAACACGACGATTGAACTAAGAGGAATCCCGTGGACCGATGCAGAAACCAAATATAAATTAATGTTTGCCTCCGGTGAGGAATTCGACTTCTGCTATTCCGGTGCCTGGATCGGCTTCAATTCGGTAGCAACAACAAATGGATACATGCCTATTGATCTTGAGAAGGTAAAAACCTTTGCTCCGGATACCTATGCTGCTACTTCACCCGACCGCTGGAAACAAGTTACCGTTAAGGGAAATGTCTACGGTCTTCCGAATATTAATGCAAAGATAAAGAATGTACTGGCTGTATTCCGTGGTGACATCTTAGATAAGTACAACATAACCAGTGTTTCCAGTCCGGATGAATTTGTAAACGCCTTATTGACAATTGCTGCCGGCGAAGATGAATTATTGGCTTGGAACATCGGAAACGCAGAGCAAAATGGCAGAATGAGGGGAACACTCTATAGCCAGGCTAAGAATTTGAAAGACGTAATTGCCGGCGTACCATTTCTTAGTGTTGATATGTTGGATGATTCCTATAAGATCTTCAAAATATATGAGGACCCGGATTATCTGAAGTATCTGGAAACAACACAGAAATTAGCGGATGCAGGCGTTTGGTCAAAGAGTGCTCTTTCCAATGCCGATGCTGACGAGAATAACTTCCTTGCTGAGAAATCAGCTTGCTATATCGCAGATGCATACGATACCTTTAACAGAAATGATGCAACGATGAAAGCACTGAATGAGACCTACGCGAATAGATATTTTGAAGTAAATCCCGGTTATAAGAAGATTCCTGAGGGTGGTAACATGTCTATGCTTTCCATCAATGCGAATAGTAAGAACGCAGAAAGAGTTATGATGATGTTTAACTTATTTGAAACTGATAAGTCCTACTACGATTTAATCAATTATGGCATTGAAGGAACTCACTACGAAGCAGTCGGTGATACCAAATTCAATGCGCTTTTACCTAAATATAATGATTTTGGTGGGTTTACAGTATCGTGGGGAACAAACAATTCTAATCTAATAAGACAGAATGCAACGGTGCCCCAGGAACAAATTGATGCCTACAATAAGTCACTTGCTGAAGATTCCATAGAAACACCTCTTGCTACTTTTACCTTTGATGATACAGAATATAAGAATGAAATTGCAGCAATTACGAATATTGTTGAGACTTATATGATACCAATCGAACTTGGTTTGACTGATCAAAAAGAAGGTTTAGAAAAGATGAAACAAAAATTAGAGGCTGCTGACATAGATGTACTGTTAGAGGCTGTTCAAACTCAGTTAGATGCTTATGTGGCAGAATATAACGGTAATAACTAATTCATAAAGGTATTAATTCTACCGATGAGCCGATGGTTATCTCATCAGTACGGTATAAATAAGCGAGTATTATCCAATGGATATACTCGCTTATTTTTATCACGACTTATATTGATATTGATACTAATGTAAATTAATCTTCTTGATGATGGTGCGATTTATCATTTCATAGAATCCAATTGGTCTTTTCTACGCTCCTGCTTTGCTTTTGCATTCTCGAAATCTTCCTTCTTCATATGATCTGCATTGTGGTTTAAATATCCTTCCGTAAAGACAAGGCGTTTTTCGGTATTCTCCTTTTGATTATTGCTTATACTATCTCCATAAATGACTTTATCCTTCAAATGATCAATTTCTGATTGGCGCTCCTTCTGAAGCTCTTTCGCATGTTGAATGTTCGAAGGCGAATGAGAGATTTCAGCATTCTCCTCCAGATGACGCTCCGTTCTCGTCTTCTTCTCCACCAAATTCTCAATATGCTCAATTCTACGTTCGTTTTCCTCACCGTGTCCCGACTTATTGCTATCCATAGTTACCCTTCCTTTCTAAATCTTATTCGTTATCATCATTAAGACGATATTATTTTCTCCGAATCAAGGAAAGGATATTCGTCTTTTCGCTTTTTTTAGACCTTTTCTTTCATGCTTCTCATATAATAAAACATATATTGCTGGATAATTCCTGCTTGACCTTCATAGAGCTGAAGATCAAATTCATTTCGGTAGACCTCCTCTAAAATTCTCTTAATCCACACATCGATGGGAAATACTTCGATATGATGAAGACCATAGAGGCAGATACAATTCGCTACTTTTTCACCAATACCGTGTATTTGTCTTAGTGCTTTCGATGCCTCTTCGTAAGAACAGGATTGTATATGACTCAAGTCCAGTAACCCGTCTGCTACCGCGCGGGAAGCCTGTAGAATATACTCATCCCGATAACCTACCTTCAGTTCTCTAAGCTCCTCTTTGGTAGCCCGAGCTAATTGCTGGGGTGTCGGAAATGCATAATAGCTATCCTCCTTACCTACAGCCGCTATAATTGGAGTGCCATACCTTCGGCACAGCGCTTCCACCGAGCTCTTAATCGATGGAATATTCTTATTCTGGGAGATGATAAAACTAATCATCATTTCAAAAAAGTCCTGTCTCAGAATGCGAATTCCCTTCCCATATTCGGCTGCTGACTGAAGAAAGGAATCCTTCCCGGTCCTTAATGTCTCGACCAGATGATGATAATCATATTCCAGATCGAAATAATCCTTCCAAAGTTCCTCATATTCCGCTTCGCTGCAGCTTAACTCTATTACCGCTTCCTCCCTCTGGATTAATTCCAGATATCTTCCGAGCGCAATCAGGCAATAGCGGTTGGCCTCCAACTGATTCATTCGAAAGCATTGCCCCGAGTCCGCAATTTGTTGTATATTAAAATTTTTATTATGTATCAGCATAGGTCTCCTTATTCCTGCACAACTTTTCTGTGTATCTTATATGGATATCTTCTCAATGTATCCTTACAGCGTATCTGTACAGCATAAACATTGTTATGTATTCTATCTTTGTATTATATAATAATGCGGAATTTCAGGCAAGACGAAGCTTCTGGAAGATGTACATTCCATGTATCCTTTCCTTGTATTTTCAGGTGTATTGCTATACAATAGCTGTTAATAACATCCATAGTACAGCGAGGAGATCACCATATGAGTAAGATAATGAATCCCGCAGAATTCAACCTGCGGTTAGCAACAACCACGGATACCCAATTAGTACTTAGCTTCATCAAGGAGCTAGCGGAATATGAACATATGTCAGACCAGGTCGTTGCCACTCCTGAACTCCTGGAGGACACCATCTTCGTCCAGAAGAAGGCTGAGGTTATCATCGGTGAATACGAAGGCGCGGCTGTTGGTTTCGCTTTATTCTTCCATAATTATTCCACCTTCCTCGGTAGACCGGGTATCTATCTTGAAGATCTTTATGTCAAAGAGGAAATGAGAGGTATGGGTTTTGGCACCCGTATCTTGTCCTACCTGGCTGAACTTGCGACTGAGCGGGGTTGTGGTCGATTGGAGTGGGCATGTCTTAATTGGAATGAACCCTCCATCCGGTTCTACCAGCAGATGGGTGGAATTCCAATGGATCAGTGGACTGTATATCGTCTCCAGGGTGAAGCGCTTCATAACATGGCTAACCGTAGGATAGATTGATATTCTGTATTACGTATACTAAAATACATTGAGTAATCCATAAGAATCACATATAATACTTATAGACAAGCGAATTTGGAGGTTTTTCAAAATAATGTTTAATAATTTATCGTATATGCATCGATATATGATGGGGCAGCTTAGGCGCATCTATTTTATGGCATTACCTGAGTCTAAGCAGGATCTAAAAAGCAGCCGTATCTACTATACGACTGCCGATAGTGCTGCCCAAACCATCGGTCAACTTGCCGGAGGTACCTTTTTAGCAACCCTGATGTCCCATAGTGGAGTCTCGGATGCCAATATTGGTATCATAACCTCCTTAGTTAGCTTCGCTGCTTTAACGCAGCTCTTTCTGATTAATTATTTTAAAAAAATTAAAAAATATAAATTCCTGGTAACGATAACCGCTTTGCAGCGCTTGCTTTTTGCAGGTCTTTATTTTGTTCCCATTTTGCTCATTAACGACTTATCAAAAACTGTTCTTATCGTCGTCATGTATTTCCTCGGACAGGTATTTGTACAGATCGGCACTCCGGCATCCCAGGATTGGATAGCCAGCCTGGTCCCAAGTCGTCTACGAGGAAAATATTTCTCGATTAAGGATTCCGTAGCAGTATTCGTAGTATCAAGCATAATGCTGATCTGTGGTATGATACTAGATTACTTTAAGAAGGTTGATATTTTTACCGGCTTTATTATCATTGGTGTTATTATATTTATCTTAACCGTCATCAATGTTGTTGGTCTCTCCTTAATGAAGGAGCCCAAGCTCTCCTATGTGAATGATGAGGGCAAGGAAATGCACGGGCGTCTTGCCAAAAGAGCTAAAGAGCAGGTGGTGGTTGAGAAGGGACAAAGTATCTTCTCCGAGATCAAGGAAGCTGTGAGTGATCGCAAATTCCGGAAAGCCTTTACCGTTCAGTGTCTATTTACGCTGTCCTTCTTTATCTGCGCACCTTTTAACTCAAGCTATATGATCAACGATTTGTCTCTACCCTATACCTTCATCATGTTGGTCAGCTTCTTCTTCAACTTGTATCGTATCTACATCATGCCAAGATTGGGAAGATTGGCAGACAAACATGGCATGGGCAAGCTTCTTCGCTTTACACTGTTTGCACTCGGACTGAATTTCCTGTCTGTAGCTTTTATGATGCCCTTCAATGCATATCCGATGTTCATCTTAGCTACCTTTTTCAGCTCTACCGCTTGGGCTTTTGTAGGTATCGGTTTATTCGGCCTTCAGTTGGATTTCTATCGTAGTGATAAGAGAATGATATGGCTAACATTAACCTCCTCCGTATCCGGATTATTCGGATTTCTCGTCTCCGTAGTCGGTGGTTCCATCTTAGATAAATTGCAACAACTGGATATCAACCTATTTGGGCAAAAAATATATGCCCAACAGGTTCTGAATCTGATGGGCTTTGTTATCATTGTATGTGCTGTTATATTCATCCGTCTTCGTATTGAATCAGAGAAAATTGATGCCAATCGAGAAGATGGCAGAGTTAAAATGTAAGGACTTATTCATCCACTTGCATCTCAGTGCAATATACCGACCCCGAGAAGCCATCCACTGAATAATTAATTCCATACACATTGAAGGTTTGTGTATCTGTTGGCACAAGAAAGGAAATTGTATAATTCCTATACTCTTCCGTATCCAGAAGCATAGGTGTTACTACCGCATCTCCACTACTGTCCAGAATGTATTCTATCGAGCAGGCATCCGCTAAGGCGTTGCCTGCTTTATCCATAGGTAAGATCAGAAAATCTTCATTATAAAGATAATTTTCTACTGAGTAGGAGGCTAAATCCACATTTGCATCTACCGCTGCTGTCCCATCTCCGAGATCCGTAACTATGATATCATTCAAGTAGAAGCCAATCCCATTCTCCATCACCACTTCTGTATATAGATCATAGTACAGGATATCTCTTCCCTGAATAAAGGTGTCATAATTCTGATAAATCTCATCCTGAGTATCAAATTCATCATAAGAATACCCATAATCATCAAAGCCCTCGAGGGTATCATTGAAATCCTCATTAGGTTCTAATCCATATTTATCTGCCAATTGATCCATCTCTGATTCACTAGCCGCACTAACGATTCCAATAACAGTAAACGTTATAATAGAGCCAACAAATAGAACAAATAAAATAATTGATATGATAAGAATCGGTAATAAAGCGGGATTCTTTTTTGGTGGCACCTGCATATACAGCGGTACCGGTGGAGGCAGGGCACCTTGTGCTTGCTGATATAGAGGCCTCTGATTCGATGATCCTTGATACTGTACTCCTTGATATTGCTGTCCTTGGCTTGACCCTTGATACGGCGCTCCTTGATATTG
>JAQZBA010000414.1 GCA_029239365.1 Herbinix sp.
CTTGAACAGCTCGCTGTTATCATCCTCTACACAAAAATAGCGAGGTATAAGGTCACCAACAGTATTAAAGGCTGCTATCACTGCTACAGGATGGCCTTGGGGATGTCTGATTATTGGACTATGGTCGGGTTTTAGGAATGGCATAGTTTTTACCTCGTAAAGTTAATAAAATTATTATAGAACGTTTGTTTGGAATTTACAATGGTAAGTAAGGGAAATTAAGATTTGGTGGATGAAAAATTATGAATAAAGTAGCATTAGAAAATGTAAAAACTGATTTGCTGATTAAGAAAAACAGATATAAAGATGCCGAATTAGAAGCAATCAAAGAAGGCAGAATACAGTCACAAATAGAAATGTATCATGATATGAGCGAACTGTACGATAAATTGCTAACTCAACTAAACTAAAATCTATCCCATGAAAGGAAATGTAACCGATGGATGCAAACCGATGTGTATCATGTGGAGCAATCATCCCAGAAGGAAACCAAGTGTGCATAAATTGTATGACCGGATGTAATGAGTGTGGATGGGAAGAAGATAGAAATTGTAATACCTGTAGAGGGCAGAAGGGAGATAAAAAGGATGCAGAGGTTGGTTTACACAGTTGATATCGATGAAGAAATATACGAGCTTGATGGAATATTAGATGCTTTGGATATAACGGTACAGCAGTCGACAGATTGCTTTGTTGAGCGGAGCCGGATAGAGTCACCGGCTGAAGTTTGTGAAAATGGAGAATGGGAGGATGAAGAATAGAATGTTGCAGTTAAGCGAATTTGTTAAAGAAGTAGGAGAAAATGCGATAGCTCATGGATGGTGGAATGGACAAGAGAGAAGTTTCGGAGAATTAATTGCTCTTTGTCATTCGGAATTATCAGAAGCTTTAGAGGAACACAGAAACGGTAAGCAACCGACAGATACATATTATCTTTGCAAATCAATGCCTAATTCGGATGATTTTATTCGTTGCAATAAAAAGTGTGAGGAATGCAAGCATGGAAAACCAGAAGGGATACCGTCAGAGCTGGCAGATGTAATTATCCGTATATTTGATATGTGTCACCATTACGGGATAGATATTGAATCGATGTTAATTGAGAAACATGAATTTAATAAGTCACGGCCATATAAACACGGTGGAAAATTAATATAAAACAGAAGGGAGATTGTAAGGATGAATAATCTATTAGATCAATGGAATGAGCATATTATCAAAGGTAATCTGCTGAGTAGGGAGCTGGAGGTCATAGAGGACTTGATTGAAAAATCCAAAGGTGAGGACATCTGTTTCACGTCAAGGCCCAACGGAGCAACTTATATAACAATCCTGTCCCCGGAGAAAATGCAGGAGCTGAGAGAGAACGTCGTTGTTGCTGTCATTCAGGCTAGAAATGAGAAAACCGCAGAGCTGGAGAAGCTTATGGGAGTTCGCAAACCTGCAACTATTAATCCAGTATTTGAAGTAGCGGTCAAGAAAATGGAAGAGTCATCTAAAATACATAAGGAACCTGATCCGGTTGAAGAGAAGCTGACCAACATACTGCAGGAAGAGGCTAAGAAGATTGAGGACAAGCCGGCAAAGGAAGAAACTAAGGCTGAGATATTAGAACGTTATACCGATGAGATTACTAAGCTTTGCAAAGACGAGTCAAACATAGTTGGCGATATAGCTGATAAGTACGGTGTTAAGAAATCTGATATATATAATTTCATGGCCAAGCACAAAATCAGCCGGGCAATACCGAAAAAGAACGATGTCTTCCTTGATACAAAGGTGTCAGCCAGGCAAAGTAAAAGCAAATAGTTTCGCCGGTACTGTGAAAGAGCTTAATCATTCGGAAGTTAAGATGTGGGGCAAAATGGATACTGAAAAGTGTCCGGTATGTGATAAGCAGGTTGTATTCTCCATGCATATGACAAGATCAGATTATGCATGGAAGTTCATCGACAAAGACGGTAAGACAAAGTATTGCTGCGGATGCAACCATTACAACCAAGCGAGAGAGAAAGGACGGCGATAGGGTGAACAATGTAACAGCGGATGAATTAATCAATAAAGCAGTAAAGACAGCTATACGAGAGTATAGCAAGGAGCAAAAAGCAGATAAACGAGCCAAAGCATTACATAATACTAAAATGCTTCTTAAAAATTATGATAAAATTAAGAGCAGCATCGAAGAAGCAATATCCGAGGAGAGTCAATTAAATGAAAGCTTAAAATATGATGAAGATGACGGTGTCTATATCAACAGTATCCGGAAGAGTAAGCTTAAGAGTCTGATCATAATTTCACATATTGACAGAGCATTGGAGCTTACAAGGGATGAATACGAGCGAAAGGACATGTTATATAAGTATAATT
Organism: Herbinix sp.; assembly: GCA_029239365.1. GTDB lineage: Bacteria > Bacillota > Clostridia > Lachnospirales > Lachnospiraceae > Mobilitalea. The sequence continues at coordinate 2,368 of JAQZBA010000414.1, forward strand.
CATTGTATGATTGCTTAATTAATGGTATCACGTTTGAAGTTGAGGCGGAGGCACTAAATACAAGTACTGTGACTGTGAGAAGATGGATAACAGAGATTACAAAGGCATTAAGTATTAGGATTTTTGGTTGTGATGGCGTCGATATAGTTTGATATAAATGTGATAAAAAGATGATATTTTAATGTTATTTATTATGTGCTACGATAGTAGCGTAGAAGGTTATAAAAACCTCCGTTGACTGTTTAACTGATAAGGGTAGCAGTTGATTTCTCTCCATCCCTCAGAGGGAGTCCATTGATCTCCAATAGAAAAGACATTTGGCTAAAACAGCTGAGTGCCTTTTTTAGTGTTGCAGAACATTGTCATATGGTGTATAATTATGGAAAAATATGAGGGAGAATAACAATAATGAATCAAGAAATGGAATGCGTGAAAGAAATTTATAACACAGAATGTTATAAAGATAAATTAAAATATGAAAAAAGGAAACTTCATCATAAATATACAATTGGTATATTAATTGTTATTATTATTTTACTGATAGTACAAACAACATTCTCTTTTCCAGGGTTTGTTAGCAAAATGAATTTTACAAGTACTATTACATCAATAATATTATCAGTTATAGCAATAATTATAAGCATCAACGGTGAGGCTAAATCTGAAAGTGTACAAAATAATCTCATTTCATCTTCCTCAAAATTGGAGAAGTGGTGCTAGAATCTAAATAGTACAAGTCAAA
>JAQZBA010000053.1 GCA_029239365.1 Herbinix sp.
GTTGCTCTGAAGATAAAAGTCACGATAAGCAAAGGTGGTATAGCAGAGTCCACTGCCAAAGGGATGAAGCGGGCTTTTTGCGATGTCGTAATAATTCATAGCCGCATAGGAGCTACGGTAATTATAGTAGACGGGAAGCTGCCCCACATGTCTGGGCAGGGATACCGGAAGTCTTCCGCTAGGGCTGTACTTACCAAATAATAACTCAGCAATTGCCCTTCCACCCCAAGGTCCGTTGTAGAAGCTACAAAGCAATCCCTTCGAACATTCCTCTACTTGCGTTAGGACATAGGGCCTTCCCTGAAGTACAACAGTGATCAGGTTGCAGCCCGTCCCAGCCAAGCTCATAATCAGTTCCAATTGTGTCTCAGGCAGGCTCAGGGTAGCACTGTCCACTCCCTCCCCACAGTCCATACTTACTTTCTTACCGACAATTGCCGCACCGTTACTATCAAAGGTCACGTCACCAAAGCGGGAGGAGGAGCCTCCGAGTACTGCTATCACCAGATCACATTCCTTCGCTAACGCTACGGCACTCAGGCGCTCTGCCTCACTGCCTTCTAGTAATCCGCAGCCCTTACTAAATTTTACCTCAATCGGTTGTCCCGAGTCTCTAATGTAATCTTTGATTCCTCTTAATACAGTGATACCCTCCTCCGCACGGATCGGCGGAGTATAATCCCCCAATTGATGATAAATCTCATCTGCATTCGGTCCGATTACAGCGATGGATTTTACCTTACTGATATCTACCGGCAGAATCTTGTGTTCATTTTTCAAAAGTACAGCCGATTCTAACGCGAGTTGATAGGACTGGGGATATTCCTTCTCTGAATAACACTTACTTTCCTGATGTTCCGGAAGATAGGGCTGTTCAAATAATCCTCGTTCAAACTTCAGCGTCAGAACACGTTGTACCGCCCGATCGATATCCTCCAGCTTGACGAATCCTTTTTCATATGCTTCTCCAAGCAGAGAGAAGGCTTCATCCCAAAGTCCGATATCCACTCCGGATTGCAGCGCAAGTGCACCAGATACGATACGGTCATTTGTCATGACATCCAACTGATCAATTGCAACTCCATCCGCCATGACGACACCATCAAATCCCATCTCTTCGCGAAGCACCTTAGTTAGCAGCCAAGAATTAGCATGACAGAATACGCCGTCAATCTCATTGTAGGCAGCCATCACTCCCTTAACACCGGCTTTGGCACAAGCCTCCATCGCCGGGAAGTGAATCTCACGAAGTTCTCGCTCACCGATTCTTGCCGCACTGGCATTGATACCGCCGGTTCCTTCTCCCTGAGCACAGAAGTGCTTTGCTACCGCTCCTACCCCTCGGCTCTGCAATCCTTCTACCGCTGCTCTTGCAAATTCGGATGCTAGATAGGGATCTTCGGAGTAGCACTCCTCACTTCTTCCCCATCTGGGATCCCTCAGGATATCCAGCGTAGAGACAAGTGCAAGATCAACCCCCAGCTCCTTTAGCTGCTCGCCACAAACCTCATACGCCTCCTTCAGAAGACTTGGATGAAAGCTGGCACCACTGCAGAGGTTCACTGGCAGCAAATAACCGTCCAGCGCCTGATGTCCATGGGGGCATTCACTGCTCAGCAGCATAGGAATTTTGAGTCTGGAATGAGTCAGTACATATTTTTGAACCTGATTATAAGCCTGCACAGACAAAGCACCGTAAAGTCCGTTATTAAAGTCCTTTCCTGCCCAGGGGTCAGCGCGGTACAGGCCATATAATGTCCCTAAGCCGCTATACTTTTTGACTTCCTCTTTAAATTCTTCGGTAAGAATAATTTCTTCTTCTTTGCGCTCATAGATGGCAAATCCATAAAGTCTTTGATTTAACTGCCCTATCTTCTCCTCCAGCGTCATATGAGTCAGTAAATCCCTAGCACGCTCAGCCGGAGACAACTTCGGATCTTCATATACATAAGGCATAGCTAAGCCTCCTTCAACAAATCCAAGGAAAGAAGGAGCCGTCTCCCAAGCCTTACCATGAATGCAAGACGATTGAGACCGGTTCCTTCTTCCCTATGAATTATTTCAATTTTAATTTGTAGGTTTTGATTTCGTACGGCTTTATAAAGATCTCGAAGGAGTTATTACCCTGAGCTATCTGTTCGATATGCTCCTCGATCAAATTGCATTCGGATACTTCTTCGATTGTATAGTCCGTTGTAACTGTGATCGTAGCCTTGGTTGCTGCATTTTCCGTTTCGTAAAGTCGAAGGATGATACCGCTTCCATCCTCGGCCTGTTTCACGGTTTCAAGAACAACATTCTTCTTATCAACTGCAGCAAATGCAAATTCTGCACCTGCCTCACCACCATGAACTGCCAGAGAGCGCTGATTTAATTTCGCTGCTTCTCTCACTGTATCACTGTTTCTCCAGCTTTCGTTATGCGGATATAGGGCATACGTAAAGAAATGTTCCTCCTGATCCGTGGTCGGATTAGGCTCAATTCCGGATTTTACCAAGGTCAATGCCATCACGCACTGATCAACCGAATGTCCGTATTTGCAATCATTTAACAAGCTGACACCATAATGACCCTCGGATAAATCCATCCATTTCTGACCGCAGCTCTCGAATCTCGCTTGATCCCAGCTGGTATTCTTATGAATCTTTCTGGTCACATTACCAAACTGCACATCAAAGGTTGCCTCATCCGTATGAATATCAACCGGGAAGTGAACCTTTAACAGATGCTGATGCTCTTTCCAGTCAACATAGGTCTCAAATTCAATTCTTCTGCTGTCTGCATAGAAGTAAATCTTCTGCTTTATGATAGAATTACTGAAGCTTCGTTCTATCTCTAGAGTTGCGCGAACTGCACCAAGCTCGGTCCATTCCATGCGCGTTACCTCAAGGATATCCCAGTATTTTTCCGTATAGTATATATCAATATCCCAGTTATCATAATAAATAGGCTTATCCTCATACATACGCAGTAGGTTTGCTGCCTTACCTGCCTGGACAACTTCTCTGTCATTTTCCTTATCATAGATGGAGGTCAATAATCCGTTTTGGTCCACCGTCACTTTATAGAAAGGTGTATCCAGGGTATTATCTCCAAGATTAAATGCACTATCACTTTCTTTCGGAAGCTTCGTCACTACCTCAAAGGATTTAAAACCCTTCGAAGGAAGTCCCTTAACATAGACCACCGGTGCACCGGCTGTTCTCTGAACCGGATAGATGGTTCCTTGTGCATCCTTTAAGCCTTCTGCCTCTATCTCAGGTAGCGTAACAATATCGTCTCTGGTAAAGCCAAGGGTGTTGTATACTGTTACTGCATCACTGCTCTTGGTGAGGGCTGTTAATCTCTCGCCGATCAATTTCTGAGCCTGTTCTGCTAACTGCGCATACTCCAGCTTTGTTACTTCATATACCTCTTTGATGGAGGAGCCGGGAAGGATGTCATGGAACTGGTTAATAAGCACAGTTTTCCACATAGCATCCAGCTCTTCCTGAGGATATGACAGCTTTGCCATAGCAAGTACGCCAAGAAGCTCCAGATCCATAAGCATAAATTCGGATTTACGGTTGGAACGTTTATTTCTAGCCATTGAGGTATAGGTTCCTCTATGATATTCGAAGTAAAGCTCTCCCTCCCAGGTAGGAAGTCGTTTGTGATCCTTTACTCTCTCTTCCAGCTCTTCAAAGTATTTGCCCGAGAATTCCTGACGAACCTTCGGAATACCGATGATACCTGTTTCCATACGACTTGAGGTCTCCAGCATTTCTCTGGTGGGGCCACCGCCGCCGTCGCCATAACCGTAGGATACTAAGATATCATTATTGATTTCTTTATTCTGATAACGCTCCCAGCCACCCATGATAGAATCCGGATGAAGCATTCCGTTATAAGTTGTAAAGAATTCTTTAATGCTTTGACCTACCCCGAGGGTAGTAATTAAGTGCGTCAGCACCTCGGTTCCATCAATACCCTTCCACTGGAAGGTATCACAGGGGATCTTGTTAAACTGATTCCATGCAAGCTTTGTCGTCATGAAATAATCCACACCGGATTTCTTCATGATCTGTGGTAGTGCAGCGGAATAACCGAATACGTCCGGAAGCCATAGCACTCGGTTGTCTACGCCGAACTCTTCTTTAAAGAAGCGCTTTCCGTGTAGGAACTGACGTACCAACGACTCTCCGGAGGTAAGGTTGCAGTCCGCTTCTACCCACATACCGCCTTCCGCTTCCCAACGTCCTTCCTTCACGCGCTCCTTTACCTTAGCATAAAGCTTCGGGTAACGCTCCTTCAGGAAATAGTACAGCTGAGGCTGACTGGACATGAACTTGTAGTTCGGATATTCTTCCATCAGCTTAAGTACGGTAGAATAGCTTCGTCCAACCTTTTCTCTAGTCTGCTCTACGGTCCACCAAGCCACATCAATATGAGTATGACCGATACAAGTGGCGATTATCTCATCAAAACCAGCCATATCCTCATACAAAGCTTTCGTGATATAAGCCTGCGATTCTCTTAAGCTCCTATAGAACGCTTCGGAGTACGGGGTTCTTAGATCCAGTAGATTAATGGTATTATTTAATATTTCTTCAATGACACGTCTTGCCTTATCGTCTTTTTCCATTCTCGCAAAGGCACTTAACGGAACACTGATATCATAGTAAAGTCGTTCGATTTCCGGATCAATTTCCTGCATCTCAGCGATCATATTGAACTCCGTATGAAGGATTCCGGTATAGGACTGTAAATCCAGCTTATAGGTCTGACCCTTTACCGCTTCTTTGGTAAGAAGCACCTTTCTGTGATTCATGTCGATACCCTGTGACTCTTCTCCGTCAACAAATAGCAGGAACTGCGGATTTTTCGCATCATCCCACTCTTCAATCTGAGTTTTTACATGCAACCACAGACTCTTGCCTGCGAAGCTCTCCGGTACCGTATATTCTGTACGGAACCAATAATGCAGATCCGGTCCATACCAATGCATGGTTTTACTGTTAAAGTTCTCCCAGGGCTCTACTGCTTTATCCGCATCTTCGGGAAAAATAAAATTGCCCTTCTTATACTCAAAGGTCTCCACAGGTACATTCTGTGCAACGGATAATTTCTTTAAATCATTGCAAATAACCTGAATTCGTTTATCCAAGAAATACATCGTATCCCTCCATTATTTTATAATTGTTTTATGTTTTATATTGTTTTATGTTTTATATAGAGGATACCTATGACGAACAAATAGGTATCCTCCGGTAAAGCTCTATTCAAGACTCGAGATATTCACTGTTAAAATGAGTGTTCTTTTGTAAAAGCAACCAATTCGTCAACGGTCGTAAATGCAATTCCTGTTACGGTGTCTGCACAACCATAATAAATTGCGATTCTTCCGGTATCTGCATCCGTTAAAGCAGCACAAGGGAATACCACATTCGGAACATCCCCTACACATTCATAATACTCTCTGGGTCCTAATATATAATACTTCGAACGGTAAAGCACTTTCCACGGCTGTTCTTTATCCAGTATAGCACATCCCATACGGTAAACAAAGCCGTTACAGGTATTAATAACACCGTGATAAATGAGTAGCCAACCTTCGTCGGTCTCAATCGGTACCGGTCCTGGTCCGATTTTCGTGGTCTGCCAGGCAGATTCATCACCCTTAATCGTAGTCATCACATGACGATGGTGACCCCAGTATTCCAAGTCTGCACTTTGGCTGTAGAAAATATCTCCGAACGGAGTATGCCCATTATCGCTCGGTCTGCTAAGCATTGCATATTTCCCGTTTATTTTTCTAGGTAATAACACACCATTGCGGTTAAACGGTAAAAATGCATTTTCCATCTGATAAAAGGTTATAAAATCAAAGGTATAACCAATCCCGATGGTCGGTCCATGATAACCATTACACCAGGTAATATAATATCTATCTTCAATGAAACACACTCTGGGATCATAACGATACTCTCTTTTTGTGACCTCTTCGTCATCACCTAAGAAAGTGATTGGTGTTTCATCTATTTTCCAATTGATACCGTCCTCACTAAAGCCCGCAAAGATGTCCATGCTTATGGCTTTGCTGTCACATCGGAACACACCTGCAAACCCGTTTTCATAAGGAATTACTGCACTGTTGAATACACTATTGGAGCATTTGATTGCATCTCTTCCGATAATCGGATTGTTTGTGTAACGCCATACCGGCATTTCGTAGCCGGCCGGTTTTTCCTGCCACGGAATATTAGGCAAAGAATTTCCGATAATTTTACTCATTTGAAGGCCTCCTTATACTACAAAAATATAAGGTTGCTGCAAAATTTGCTAGTGCATTATGATTTTGCAGCAACCTCAATATTTTGACAACTAATCTTTATTCATACTAACACAACATGCTACATCTTCGATGCAGACCAAAGCCCGGAAGAAACAAGGAATGAGCACCACTGTGCGAATTTCGCAGCTTCTTCCCGTGTGAATTGTATTATAATTCACACTATTACTGAGCAAATGCAGCATCAACCTGAGCCTGAGCTTCTGTAATTAATGTTTCGAAGCCAGCTGCATTTAATTCTTCACGCATCTGAGCAACAAGTTCTCTGGGCTCTTGAGCACCTGTTAAGAGAACGCTCTTATACTTATCAAATACTGCATTACACTGAGCTAACTCAGTTTCAACCGTAGTAGTATCAAAGGTAAATCCTAATAATACAGAAGGCTTAGCGTTTGCATTTAATTCCTTAACTTCATCCCACTGGTTGAAGTCAGCATCAGCTAACTGAGAAACTGTGAAGAAGGTACCCTGTGTATAACCAGCCATGTTCCAGTCATTGTTTATTTTTTCAATCTTGCCGTCTGCAGTATAGTTGAAGTTTTCGCCTTCAAGACCATAATAGAATGCATCACGAACCTTAGTATCTAAGTTAACAAGCTGTAATAACTGAAGGCATTTTTCAGGATATTTGGAGCTTGCATAAACTGCATTTAAAGAACCACGTACTGTATCATTGGATACAATTGTATCACCAAATTGATCCGCGGTTGCTTCAACACCCATGTTAGGTCCCCAGGTAGTCTTAGCTGCACCGGACCAACCCTGTGCGTTATAAACCATACGGTAAGAAGGAGATTCTGCTAATGTAGGAGCATCTGCATTGATGATACCTGCTTCATACCACTGATGAAGAGTATCTAATTCTGTAAGAATATCTTCTTGTTCGAAGATGCTTACAACCTTACGGGACTGATCATCAAAGCGTACACCGAGTGGACGGAAGCCTGCACCCATGTTATCATAATTAGCAGTAACAACGCCAGCGCCGTCATTTGCAAGAATAAAAGGAGTTACACCTTCGCCGTCCTTCATAGCCATTAAGCCATCAGTAAGCTCGCTGAAGTTCTTAATACCAACAAAGTTAACATTGTACTTAGTAGCTTTTTCTGTATCATATACGAAGTAATTTGTAGCAGAGCTATCTTTATAAGTAGGAACTGCAAACACCTTACCATCTACCTTTACTGCATTCCAGTAAGCTTCCGGAATATAGCTGTAAAGCTCTGGAGCTGCTGTCTTAGCTAACTCAGTGATATCAAGGAAAGCACCAAGCTTTGAAGCTGCATTATATTTATTGCCATCTGTGAAGAGAATATCGAAGCTTTCTCCGGAATTAACGATGATGTTTCTTCTGTTATCCCAGTCACCCCAGGAAACAACTTCCATCTCTACATTAACACCAATTTTTTCACCAAGATATTCGTTGATATTCTTTTGCCAAGCATCATAGTTAGTTGGCATACCACCACCAACTGTGATCCATTTTAAGGTTACAATTTCATCTGTTGCTGCGTCATCAGTAGCATCAGTACTATCAGTCTCGGCAGGTGCTGTTGTAGGGGTACTTGTATCTGTATTGTCCTTGCTTGTATCCTTAGCACATCCTACAAAGGATGCTGCAAGTAATGTACATGCAGCTAACATAGCTATTACCTTTTTCATTTTCATAATACTTCCTCCTTAATAAATATAACTACTTGTTTACATTATATATAGACTTTTCTACCAGGTCGGCTCAGGCCTTTAAGTCGATTCCGGCATTAAAGTGATATATCACTATCCCTTGACCGCACCAATCGTCAATCCCGAAATAAAATATTTTTGGAAGAAGGGATATGCACAGGCGATCGGTATGATGATAACAATCGCAATTGCCATTCGTGCACCTTCTTGAGGCATCATGTTCTTATATTGCTGTAATGATACTCCGGCAGACGGATTGCTCGCCAAAAATTGTATGTTTCTCTGAATACTGTTTAACAATGCCTGTAAGGATAACAGCTTCGTATTAGAGATGTAAAGGGACGATTGGAACCAATCATTCCAGTAGGAAAAGGTTAAAAACAAACTAATCGTTGCAATTACCGGTTTTGATATCGGCAATACAATTCTTGTAAAAATACTCAGCTGCGAAGCACCATCTATTTTCGCTGATTCAATGATAGAATCCGGTATTGTTGTGCGGAAAAAGGTCTTGCAGACAATGACATTAAAGGACGAAACAGCCAGTGGCAGAATTAATACCCAAATACTATCCTTTAAATTGAGTAAATTGGTATTCACTACATAAGATGCAATCATACCACCGTTAAAGATCATCGGTATGAATACAACCCAGGTTAAAAATCCGTTAAGCTTATACCCCGGTCTCGATAATACATAGCCCATGGTTGTGGTAAGCATTACACCGATAGCCGTACCGCTTATCGTTACAAGAATCGATATCGCCATTGCTCTTAGAATTATCTCCTTCTCTCCCCACAAAAACAGATAGGACTTCAGTGAAAATTCTCTGGGAATTAATTGATATCCGTATTTGCCAAGAGAAGCTTCCGAAGTAATTGAAATCATAAATACGAACACTACCGGAACGATACATGCCAACGCCAATATTAAAAATATGATATTAAAGAGAATGTTCGGACCGTTTCCAATACGATTTAATCTCATTTCATCACTGTTTGATTTGTTCATTCTTTTATCCTCCCTTCTAGATGATTGCACTTTCCTTATCGACTTTCTTGACAATCCAGTTAGCAAGCAGGATTGTTGCACAACATGCGACTGACTGGAAGAACGTCGCTGCCGCTGTCATACCAACCGGGGTTGACTGCTGCAATGCTGTAAATACGTAAGTATCCAAGGTCGAGGTTACATTATACAAAGGTCCGCTATTGCCTCTCGGGATTTGATAGAACAAACCAAAATCCGAATAAAATATACGTCCGACATTCAATATGAACATCATAATGATAATCGTCTTCAAGCTGGGTAAGGTAATGTACTTCACCTGCTGCCACTTGGTAGCACCATCAATGACCGCAGCTTCAAATAGACTCTGATCAATTCCGGTGATGCTTGCCAGATATACTACCATACTGTAGCCCATGGTCTTCCACACATTCATGAACACAAGAATATATGGCCAATACTTTCCTTCCATGTACCATTGAATTTTCTCTTTTCCAAAAAGTACAAGAATATTATTAAGAATACCCTTATCCATGCTGAGGAATGCAAACACAAAATAACTGATTACAACCCATGACATGAAATGAGGAAAAAACATCATCGTCTGATATATCTTGGAGCTTCTCTTACTATGAAGAAGGCTAATCATAACAGCTAGTGTCACCGGAATTAAAATACCCAACGTAATAAAAATTACATTATATCCAATGGTGTTACGAAGAAAAATAAAGATATCCTTCGATTTTATAAGAAACCTGAAATTATCTATTCCGGCCCAATCGCTGTGTACCAGGTTATAAAGAAAATTATGTCCAGGCGCTATCTTATATTTTTTAAACGCGATGATAATACCAAACATCGGTAAAAAGCTGAACAATGCATACCACACGATAGTCGGAAGTGCCAGCAAGGTGAGCTCTGTATCATCTCGTCCCCATCGTTTAAATCTCTTTTTTGTCTTTACTTTAACATTTTTATTAACTTTATCCATCTATGTACCCCCCAGTTATATTCTGATACTGTGTTCAAGCACAAATACATATTAACATAACTCCTTTCCATTATCAACATAATTTTAATATAAATTTATCATTTGTTCAAATTAATTTTTACTATAATCCTGAACATCGTAAGCTATTTCACTGATATCCCCAATTTTTGATTCTATTTTTTATCTATTTTATACATTTTTCTATGTTTATTTCAATATTACCATCTTAATATTAATTTTATATTTTTTAACAATTGTTAATGAAATTAATGTTAATGTTTTGTTAAAATTCATGTTAAATAAATGATAAAATATAATTGTCATTTTTTATCCTGTGTGTTATAATTAGCGGAGTGAGTATATGCAAGCTTGCTTGTAATATGCGATCGGAGCAAAAGATCATGAATACGCTCCATATTCATGATATATAATACGCGTAGTGAACAAAATGCGATCGGAGCAAGAAGTTCCATAGGATGAAAGAAAATCGGGGAGAATAAGGGGTGTTTTATGAAACGTATTACTATGCAGGATGTCGCCAATGCGCTTGATATATCTAGAGTTACAGTATGGAAGGTCTTAAACAACCAACCTGGTGTATCCGACGTTTTAATGAATGAAATATATAGTAAAGCAAGGGAATTGGGTTATTTCAAACAAGGTCAATCAAGTAAAGGCTCCTCTTCGACCTCTCTAGAAATCACGGATTTCACAGATCCTTCCATAAGCACAGTAACCGTGGTGGTTTCCAGACCGGAATCAGCATTGTTCTGGATGAATATCATACACCAGATTGCGAAGGAATTAGATAAGACCGGAGTAAATCTGATGTATACCTATCTTCCCAGCCAGATGACACCAGGTTATACCCTCCCAAGCGCTTTGACCAATGGTTCTGTTCAAGGGATGGTTGTACTTAATGTTTATGATTATAATCTGATCAGCGCCTTGAATGATCTAAAAATACCAAAGATCTTTCTTGATATGGTTGCTGATCTTGCTTATGACCAGCTAACCGGAGATTTATTCTTATTGGAAGGTAGAAGCTGCATCCGAAAGATTACAAATGAAATCATTCGTAGAGGCCGCACAGAAATCGGATTTATCGGCGATACCCATTATGCTATTACCAATAAGGAACGTTATGAGGGCTATCTAGATGCCATGTCACAAAACCAGGTAAAGATAAATCCGGAATTATGTCTGACCGGAAATATCGGAATTTACACCTATCGAGAAGAGATACATGCTTATTTAGCAGGGCTGAAGAAGCTTCCGCAGGCTTTCGTCTGTGTCAGCGATTATGTTGCTTATTTTGTCCTTCAGTATCTGAATGATCATAACCTGCGTGTACCCGAGGATATTGCTATCTCCGGCTTTGACGCTAGCACAGAATATCCCGGTGTCGCTGATCGGTTAACTACCGTTGAGGTTCAGACAAGGACCCTGGGCGTACGTCTGGCCAAGCAGCTTCTGTACCGCATACAGTATCCTTCCACATCAACAGAAGTCACTTACATTAACTCCAATATTATCTACGGTGAGTCCACCAATTTTTAAGCCTAGGACAACCTCGGTACTATTCATACGTTATAATAAGCACTCTACTGAAAAGTATTCAGGTGAGTCAAATAAATAGGGCGTGTTTCAAACTAACAAATCGTTAGGATGAAGCATGCCCTATTTACAAGTATTCACGACTTTTTATATCAAATTTCTCATATAATTGATGGTGTAGTTGACACCCTTCTCCCCCAGTTCACCTTTCCAGGTCTCAGAGTGAGGTTCTATACTTAAGGTTCCGTCATACCCTGCGCGATACATGGTCGAAATAAAAGCGCCCCAGTTGATTTGATCCATCCCTGCCGGCGGATCGTCATAACGTTCCCCTCCAATAATAAGACTTCCCTTAATATGAACATGGGCAAAGCGATGTCCCCAGGTCTTCGTCTCGAGTAGATAATCACCCTTATCATAGACGCAATGAGAAGTATCATATTTGATAAATAAATCCGGCAGATGCCCCAGAACGATACTCCAGATCGGATCAGAGTGAACAAAATTGTTCCATCTGCAGTTATAAACTGCAATTTTAACTCCATTCTCCTTACCGTATGCAATTAACTCTTCAAAATAACGGATTGCACTTGTACAATTATCATATAAGGAAAGACCCTCAATGTAATTGCAGCCGACAACATACACGCGACAGCCGATTTCACGACACCATCTGATTAATGTCTTTTCTGTCTCCAGTTCAGAAGAATTGATTGAGCCATTCTCTAAGATTCTGTTTGGACCCCATCTGCCCACACTACCGACTTCCAGGTTATACTTTTTCATTAGCTCCTGCAATTTAGGTGTTTCCGAAATATATGCATTGATATCATTACCATCATTAATACAAAATTCTAGAAATTCAAGCCCTTTCTCTTTTGCATTGCGAAACGATTCCTCACTAAATTTTTCTTCATCATAATAAGCTATTATACCAAGTTTCATAATACTTCGAGCTTACCAAGCATTTCGGATGCTTGATTACTCTTCCTCCAATCCGTATTCTATCGCAAGTAATAACCTACTACCCGCGTAATTTTCCCAAATATAAAACAATTTCTACATCACCGAATACCTGCATTTTATCCGGGAACAAATTTGCAGCCTCTCAATTATAACCTACTGTTTTATTAATTTCAAAGTATTTTTAAAACTTCTCGATTGATACTGTTCAAGCTTTGAACCGGTGATTAGGGTTATTCGTTTGGACATTCACTCTTTCTCACTATCGCTATCACGGTAAGGTAATCCTGTATCATATCCCTTGTAACATTCATCTGTATCAAATACAAATCAGCTAGTAGTCTTTTAAAATGCAACAGTTGTTCTCTTTCCAAAACATTAGCAGGAACCGGCGTATATTCAACTAGGTATACCGTTCTAGCCACATCGTATAAATAGTGGCCATGGCATATATTCATAAAATCGATCACATAACTAAGACCTTCAAAGACTAATATATTGCCCGGATGAAAATCGCCATGACAAAGTACATCGCCATCCGGTAGCTTATCAATCCTCTGTAATATTTCTTCCTTCTCTTCAGAAGTAAATAATACATCTGTAATATGATCCTTTAAAAAATCCTTGTAATTTGGTACCTCTGTTATCTCATTTTGCAACATCAACTTATGTAATTCAGCCATGGTTATAGCACAATTCTGAAGATCGCCGGTTTTGATGACCCAGTCCTGTAATGTTTCACCTTCCACCTTATCATACGTGATGCCCAGTCTTCCCTCATGCATCATCATCTCATACGCTTTTGGTGTTGGGAAATCCAGATCACTGACTATCCTCGCATTATGATATTCCCTCTTTACCGCGTCCTCAGGATAATCCTGATAAAAAAGCTTAAGTACTTTCCCTTCCTCCCACTCATATACACTGGCAGTATTACCTACGCCGATTCTCTTCCCAATACTCATTTTGCCCTCTATTCTAATAATATTATTCTAAACCCTATTGTTCTATTTATTGTAACTCACTTTCGTCTATTCTGTAATCCCCAAATAACTCTTTTGGATAAATAGAAGGGATGCATCACCCACATGATGTATCCCTTCTGCTTAAAGGCGATATGTTCTTACTCAAAAAATCTTAAAACACAACCATCAACCGTAGTTATATTACATGCCCTTGCGCCCCAAGCTTCTTCCGTAATTTCTGTGATTTGTTTCCAACCGCTTTTCTTGACATAATTGTATAGATTATCAATGTTTTTGACTCCCATCATGGAGATTAAACATTTTGGTGTCTCACCAGGTAATAAAAACACACCATTAAACGATGCAACACCAAGATGCACCAATTCTCCGTTAAATGGCATAGCACACCCATAGGTCGGATTGCCATTGTCGTCTCTCGCTTCTACATCTGCATACCAACCCAATACCTCTTCAAACCACTTAATGGTTTTGTCCATGTCCGAGGTTAGATATACTGAGCCAACATTGCCAACCGTGTAACCTCTTTGCTTAATTCTCTCTTGCATTAAATTCATCCCTTCTAAAATAGATTTAATGGTAATTCTGGCAAATGATTTTACCTCTCCATGATTGCGCGCCATCATAGGTGTAATATTATGGAAACGAGAAAAGGCACGCGAAAAGCTCTCGGGTGTTTCATAGCAGTACTTAAGGGCAATATCAATGATTTTTAGAGTTTGAAATTTTTATTTCTGTTGCCGCAAGCGATAATCGTCTGTTTCGTATATAGTCTCCTAATGGTACCCCGCAAATCATCGAGAAGAGTCTCTGAAAGTGATGACTCGACATATAAGCTTGGTTCGCAATTACATCAAATTTCAATTCGTCAAGAATATTTTCTTCAATATAGTCAATCGCTTTCTGAATGTTTATCACTGTTTCCATACTTCACCTCCCATCTGTTTACAATTATATAGGAACAAATTGTGACTTTCATGTCTTTTTATGCTTGATGATGTACATTATCATTTCTTAAGTAGGTCCATAATATCTTCCAATTGATAATTTTTACTTTCTACATCAATGCATCTTTTATTTAATAGCTCATTTGATATTCTTTTTTCTATAGAAATTCTTCTATTAAAATGTAATAATATATCATTAAAGTCTTTATAATTATGGGATTTTCCATAAGGAGATTGATTTAAATAGTTCATCATTAAATGATACCAAACTTCCTCTCCTTGCTCATTAATACGTTCTTCTTTAATCTGCTTAATACTA
>JAQZBA010000415.1 GCA_029239365.1 Herbinix sp.
GTTATCATCCTTAGGTATCTCATACATGATATCCAACATAACATCCTCAAGTATAGCACGAAGTGCTCTGGCTCCTGTCTTCTTCTCCATTGCCTTTTCTGCAATTGCCTCCAGTGCATCAGGAGCAAATTCAAGATCTACTTCATCAAGCGCTAACAGTTTTTGATACTGTTTTAAAATTGCATTTCTTGGCTCTTTTAAAACTTGTATTAACATATCTTTCGTAAGTCCCTCTAGGGCATATAGAATTGGTAAACGTCCCAGGAATTCAGGAATCATACCATATTCTCTAAGATCATCCAACGTTACCTTTTGCAATAAGTTTTGATCATTGTCATACTTATCTTTTAAATCAGCTTTGAACCCTATAGAGGATTGTTTGTTTAGTCTTGCCTTAATTATTTTATCAAGATCAGGGAAGGCACCACCGCAGATGAAAAGAATATTCTGTGTATTCACTGTAGTTAACGGTACCATGGCATTCTTAGAGCTTGCCCCTACTGGCACTTCTACATCACTACCCTCAAGTAGCTTTAGCAGTCCCTGTTGTACTGATTCACCACTTACGTCCCGGCTATTCGTATTACGTTTTTTCGCTATTTTATCTATTTCATCAATAAAGACGATGCCTCTTTCTGCTTTCTTAACATCATTTCCTGCTGCCTGCAGCAATTTAGAAATAACGCTTTCCACGTCATCGCCAATATAACCAGCTTCAGTTAGAGAAGTTGCATCCGTTATAGCCAGGGGAACATTTAATAATCTAGCCAGGGTTTTAACCAAATAGGTTTTACCACTTCCGGTAGGCCCAAGCATTAACATATTGGATTTTTCAATTTCTATATCATTTTTATTGGTACCAATTCTCTTATAGTGATTATACACACCCACAGAGATAACCTTTTTCGCACGCTCCTGACCTATTATAAATTCATCCAGGTTGCTTTTTATAATGTGTGGGGAGGGTATTGATTTACGATCAAACTCTGCTTCCTTATTCTGCTCTTCACTTACTTTCTTAAGCTTCTGTGATTTGGGTACATCATTGGTAATGCCTGATAAGTTCATGTTCATCATGCCCGGCGGGAAGCCCATCATCTGCATATATGGGTTATCACCTTTATTAATTGTATCAAAGGTCTTTTGCATACAATCCGAACAGATGCTGATTTGATTAGGAATATGTATCATTTTCCCAACCTTGCTCTCTGGTCTTCTGCAAAGATAACATACCTCTTCCATTTCTTCATGTTCGTGATCGGTTGTATGTTTGTTATCTATTTCATTGTCCATATTATTTTTATCAAAATCGCTCATTTTACCTCCAAGTTCCCTTAAAAGGGTTATCGTGTCTCAGGATTTCAGTGTCTATTAAAAGAATTATATCTTATTATCCTGTGTACGACAATATCTGTTTCCTTAAGCTTTCATTAAGAATTTACAAAAATTCTACAAAAAACTACTAAAATCGTTCATTAAAACTCATATATCAACTTTTCTACGAGATAAAAATATGTTGCTGGCTACAGTTCATCCACAATTTTAAGTATAATAACAGAGTTCGAGTAATGATTTTTAAATTAGAGTTTTTGCATTTTCTCGAATTCCCATATTGAACTTGACCAGGTTGAACAATAACTTGTAAAAAAGCGAAATGCCATAAGGTTATTATCCTATGACAATTCGCTTTTAAGTGCTACTCTTACCTATATCGCGTTATATAATTCTTTAAATTAATTTCACGTAAATTATTCATCGCCTGAATTTAAATTCGGATTTTGACCTAAGGTAACAGTTACTGTACTTTCTTCATATACACCATTTAAGTTACGGGAATAGGTTATCTTCACCTCTGTACCAACTCGCTTGCTATTCACATAATCTCTAAGTTGTGTGATAGAGGTAATATCAAGATCATCAGCACCTGTAATGATATCTCCTGATTTAAGACCTGCCTTCATTGCTGCGCCACCGTCTGGAGTTTCATTCACATACACACCCAATGGCATATTATAGAAGGCGGCAACATCTTCCGTTACATCATTACCAGCAATTCCAAGATAACCCTGTTCGCTTTCTTTCAATACTTCACGGTTCATCAACTCTGTTATAATAGGAGTTGCCTTAGAAATCGGAATTGCATAACCCATACCTTCAACTTCATAGGAAGCATACTTCACGGTATTAATACCGATAACCTCACCATTTACATTAAGCAGAGCACCACCACTATTACCAGGATTGATCGCAGCATCTGTCTGTAATAGAACCATTGTCTTTGAATCATAACCATCAGAAATCTCAACTTCACGATCCTTGGCACTTACATAACCCACTGTTACTGATTGACCAGAACCAAGTGCATTACCAATTGCAATTGCCATCTCACCTACTTTAACTTCATCAGAATTTCCTAATTTAGCTACCGTAATAACATCTAAGGTTTCTTTTTTCACAGTTGAAATATCTACAGTGATAACCGCTAAATCTGCTGTTACATCCGTACCCTTAATGATAGCTGCTGCTGTTGATCCATCTGCAAAGGTAACTTCTATTTCTGTTGCTCCCTCTACCACGTGGTTATTGGTAGCAATCAACAATTCATTTTCATTTTCTCCAACAATAATTCCAGACCCACTACCTTCTACTGGCTGATCATAAACCTGGCCAAACCAATCTGTGGACTGTGTGGAAGTACTATTAATGGATACAATTGCTGGAAGTGTATTCTTTGCAACTTCACTTACTGCGTTTTTATCTACGGTCTTAATTAATCCAGTCTCGGTAAAACCAATTTCATAATGTTTCGTATCTGTAAGGGATATGATATTATTGGTAGCTGCATCCGGGTTAATTCTTCCGTAAATACTCTGAAATCCAAAGAAGCCAATCGCTGCAATTAATCCAAAGCAAGCTGCTTTGCCTACAAAGCTTAATACTTTACTTATTTTCCCGTTCCTTGGTTTTTTCTCCTTTACCTTCTTACCAGGATTAGGATTTCCATTATTCCAGGGATTAGGATTAGAGTTGTTATAATTCTGCTGATAATAAGATGGATTATAATTCATGTTATTATATCC
>JAQZBA010000054.1 GCA_029239365.1 Herbinix sp.
TAGCATTTGCTACGACTTCTGCAACATTGGGATCCAGATCCTCGCCATTCTCAATTGTCTTTTTTAGAGCCGCATATGTTTTCTTAGGCAGACGCTCTATCATGGTAGCTTCATTAAATACATCCGATCCAAATAACTCTGTTAATTTTACCGACATACCTTATCTCCTCTCAATGATTATAAAAAAGGTGTCCTCAAATAAATTGAGAACACCTTCGCTCCATACAAAAATTAATATATATAGTATATATCATGTTTTCACTAAAATGAAAAGCATTTTTTGTGAAATTTTTAATTTTTATGCAAAACGACTGAAAGCCTCTCGAAATATTTAGTTGGTTATACAATATACATAACTACTATTCCAGATACCATTCATCCTTACCGGAATGCTCTTCTTCCGTCGTTTCTTCTGCCTTAGGCATATATTTCTTTAGAATACGTTCCATCATGAAAGAATTAATTAATGCTACAGCAGCCGGGACTATAAAAACAAGAATTGGAATAAAGAATACTCCTACAACTCCTGCTGCCGTTACGATTACCATTGCTAAGGTGAAGGGAAGATGTCTCATTGACATAAATGCACTGGCTTTGATCAACTGTTTAATGGTCATATCGAATCTTGATAACACAGGAAACGCATAAGTGGAAAAGCATACCAGCAAGAAGGTGATTGCAATAAATATTCCAAACAGGATGGAACCGGTACTGGTTTTGCCGCCAAGATTAGCATAGGCCCATACCAAATCAAAACCTAACACAACAAACATTATTGTCAGAACAACTCCAAGAATTGCTGCTCTCTTAAAATTCATCTTAAAGGATTTAAAGAACTCTCGAAACAGATAACCGCGTTCTCGTCGAATTACCTTCACTGTTGCATAATATAATGCCGTATTCGCCGGCCCGATGGTAACCACCGGAATGCAAAGCAGAGTCCATACGATACTGACAAAAAGCATATCACATAGCTTTCCCAGCGCAGTAAAGAATGGATTGTCCATGCTGAATAAATTGCCCATTACTAACACCTTTACCTTTCACTTTTATGATGACCTATCACTACAAGAATAGGCATCCCACAAAACTCATTTGCATTATATTTTAACATACTTGGCTCTATTAAGGAAGTTAAATAATTATAAAATAAGTGAATATAAATTCATTTTATAATGTAATTTTATCACTTCACAGAAGATAATAATGTCATATTCAAGCACATCAATCCAACCTATATATCCTTCCTCCAACTAATAGGCTACATCTTTGATACAGACTGTAACCCCGAAGAGCTAAAGCTCGCTCCAATGGTTGGACTTTAATGGGAAGAAGCATTTCTTTTCACTAACAAGGGGATATCGGATAACAATATAATCCAGCCCATATCTTCTGTAGGACTGTACTATTACTGTTGTTCAACATCCCCTTATCTATTCTAAGCCCAGCATACCAACTCAATTCTAGGTTAGTGTCAAGTGTGGTCTTCACACTTTGTATCGCAGGCTCACATTATGTATCAATTGATCTAGAAGCAGTCATCCAACAACTGGAAGTAATCCTTCGGATGTTGGCAAGTAGGGCAAAGAGCCGGAGCAGCATCACCTTCATGAATGTGGCCACAGTTGATACATTTCCAGAATACTTTCCCATCCTTCTTAAATACAGTTCCATCCTCAATATTCTGAAGTAGCTTACGATATCTCTCTTCATGGTGCTTTTCTACCTTCGCAATCAGAAGATAGCGTGCTGCAATATCCGAAAAGCCCTCCTCTTTTGCAGTCTTAGCGAATGCCGGATAATCCAGTTCAGCCTCTTCATGCTCACCCTCTGCAGCAGATTTTAAATTAGCAGCGGTATCACCAAAAGCAAAAGGATAGGTTGCATTAATTTCGACAGGAGCAGGATTCTCACCATCAAGATGAGCAAGCGCCAGCTTCATAAATACCTTGGCATGCTCCTTCTCGTTCTCCGCAGTCTCAAGGAAAATGTTCTGAATCTGCTTATATCCTTCTTTGCCGGCTACCGAAGCAAAATATGTATATCTCATTCTGGCTTGTGATTCTCCTGCAAAGGATTTCATTAAATTTTCCAATGTCTTTGTTCCTCGTAAATTTGCCATAATATATCCTCCTTATTGTAATAAAGCTAAATGTACTCCTAATCTTATCCCGTTCTCAGGCTAATAATTTTAATGAGCACCCTAACTAACTATACCATATTTACTATTTAATTCCAAACAGATTAGTCAAAATAATTATTACTTTTTTATAAAATACATCTCTTTATTATGGTCTTATCCCTCTGTGTCCGTTACTTATCACAGCTCTTTTATGACTTCTTCACCATGTCTTTCAGCTTCTGGCTCAAGTCATAAACTTGTGTAACGGAGGTATTAATCTGTGATATCTGCGAGTTCTCATCCTCAATGATGGATAATATCTCCTGAGTAGACGCAGAATTCTCTTCCGCTATACTTGCAACATTTGTAATCTGTTCCTGAACCTCGATGAAGTTTTTCGCAGCCACCTCAATTTCCTTCATACTCTTGGATAATTCCTCATTGGTCTCTTGATAGGACTCTTTCATGTCGCTAAAGAAGGATGCTACCTCATGGATGATATCCAAACCCTCATTCGTGGCCTTCTCACCATCTTTCGATATCCTAGCTGCATTCTCTGACTTTTCCAAAATGATTGTTGTTACTTTATTGATATTCTCAACAATTTTTCTGCTCTGTTCGGATAATCCGCGTATGTTCTCAGCAACCACTGCAAAGCCTTTGCCTTGCTCCCCGGCACGTGCAGACTCAATGGAAGCATTTAATGCAAGCAGATTCGTCTGTCCGGCAATTGTCTTGATGTTATTTAATAAGGAAATGATTTCTTTTATGCTGGTTTGCAGATCATTTACGGTATCTGCGGTCGTCTCTATTGCTACATTTACGGTTGACATATGTATCGCTACTTCATTAATCTTATTCCAGCCATCTTCGACCTTCCTACTCATCGCTCCTGATTTATTAACTACGCTGTTGGATATCTCGATGGTCTGATTCACCACCTGCAGGGATTGGGTCATCGATTCGTTGATCCGATATACGCTCGCTGCTTCATCCTGTATTGCAGTTGCCATCTGCTGAACCGAGTCAACGATACCCATGCTGGCCTCGCTAATCCCTTTTAACTGTGTGTCTACGACACTAAGATTATTGTTTAAGGATTTTGCGCCATCATCGATGGTCTGGAAGGTATTCTCAAGCTGATTCAGTAATTGCTTTGATTCCGCTTCCTTCTTACCTGCTTGCTCCACGAGATCATTGCCCCACTTTGTCAGAAAATACAGAAGAACCATGATTCCGTTAATCAATGTAAGAACTGTAATTAATTCTTTTATTGCTATATTATCTGATAATAGATTCTCCGGACGGATCAGATATAGTGAGAGATATCCACCATTCACTATAATTCCAAATATAACAATTAATTCTTTCTTAAAATACAAGGTTATCATTGCAATTGTTGAAAATATTAGATAATGCTTATTCAAAGTAAAGCCATCAGTAAGCATCAATCCGAAGGCGGCTACCAGATTAATGACCGCAAATAACAAGCTCTTCAATCGTTCATTAATTGGTACAAAATAATTAATAATACATAAGAATATAAGTGACGTTGAAGCTATCAGTACCTTCGCACCTCCACTTAACCCCTTAGCAATTAATACCTGCACACAAAGTAAGCTAACGATAACTATTGTGGCTGTAAGATTAACTTTATGTACTCTTTTAATATTATATCCACTCTGTTGCAGCATAGTTTCTTCACTCTGTACCATTATATTTTCCCCCTGCATTATTATTACTCCCACCTTAAATATACAAAATATCTCATACTTTTTTAATACTACCATATTATGAACCATTTAGTAAGCTGAAAAAATAGTATTTTAGATGTAAAAGCTTGAAATTTTGCTATTTAAGATGAATTAGTAAGCAAATTCACTATCATGAACATGTACCCACCGGGCACACGCAAAAACCGGCATCGCAGCCTTGACTACTTTGCCGGTTTTATAGAATGTGAAGATAGAAAGTTATATTCTAGTTGAAGCCTTACTAGGACAGTTTATGCAAGAATAATCCGCTTCTTAATTTCGGCTCAAACCAGGTTGATTTTGGTGGCATGAGCTTATCGGCATCCGAGACAGCAAATAGTTCTTCAATCGAGGTGGGGTACATGGAGAAGGCTACTGCCATATCCATTGCTACACGTCGCTCCAACTCTTTAAGGCCGCGAATTCCACCGATAAAATCAATTCTTTTATCCACTCTAGGGTCCTCGATCCCAAGGATAGGTCGAAGCAGATAATCCTGAAGTATAGATACGTCAAGAGCTGCAACCGGATCTTGGCTAGTCTTTATTTGCTCCTTCGCTGTGAGGCAATACCATCCATCCTCCAGATACATTCCAAAGGTTGCCTTCTTCGCCGGAGTATAGGGTACCGCTCCAAGATAATCTACCGCAAAGCTCTCAGTAAGCTTCGCTAGGAATTCCTCTTTTGATAATCCTCTAAGGTCCTTCACTGTTCGATTATAGGACATAATCATCAACTGATCGTGAGGAAATAGAACTGACAGAAAAAAATTGAATTCCTCTGCTCCTGTGAATCCGGGGGTTCTCTGTCTTCTCTCTAGAGCCACCTTAACAGCGGACGCAGCACGATGATGTCCATCCGCAATATAGATACTGTCAATCTCAGCAAAAGCATTCCGTACAGCCTGAATTCGATCCGTCTGATCCAGCTTCCATACATTATGGCTGATACCGTCCGCTGATACAAATTGATACAAAGGTGCTTCCTCCTTCGTAGTTGCTACTGCTTCACTGATTACCGCATGTGCACGATATGCCAAAAATATAGGCCCAGTATGCATATCACACAAATCAACATGATGAATTCGATCCAGCTCTTTGTCTTCTCTTGTATTCTCATGCTTCTTAATTACATTATTAAGATAATCATCAATGGAAGCACAGGCTACTAGGCCGGTCTGTGCTCTGCCCTCCATGATAAGCTCATAGACATAATAACATTCCTGCTCCTCAAGGAGTAAGATTCCCTCTTCCTGCATCTTATACAGAAGCTCTTTCGCCTTACTATACACTAATGGGTCATAGGTATCTACTTCGTCAGGAAAATTAGTTTCCGGGCGGTCCACCTTCAGAAAGGACATTGGCTCCCGTAGGATTTCCTGCTTCGCTTCCTGACGATTATACACATCATAAGGTAATGCTGCTACACGAGGAGCATTTTGTTCATTTGGCCTAACACATATAAAGGGCTTCACAAATGCCATGACATAAATCTCCCATCTCTATCTTACTCAGTTTTTATTCTCATACTCGTATTGAAAGGTAATATTTTCTTTTTCTAAATGCTTCATTATGTTAACGGGGACATAAGTAATCTGCCAAATTTATTAGCTGATAACTTATGCCCCTATGAAATATAACGATAATATTTAGCTATTTCACAATCCGAACCTTTAAAACTCCGTCGATTCTAGCAAGCTTAGCCGCTACCTCAGCATTGTCGGAGGACTCGACATCGAGTACAGTGTAAGCGTAGTCGCCACGACTCTTATTCACCATGTCCGTGATATTAACATTCACAGCTGAGAATGCACCGGTGAACTGTGTTAACATGTTCGGGATGTTTCTGTGACATATCGCTATTCGTCCGGCGGTCATACATATACCGGCATCACAGTTCGGGTAATTAACAGAATTCTTAATATTTCCATGCTCCATATAGTCCATCAACTGCTTAACAGCCATTACTGCGCAATTATCCTCAGACTCTTCTGTGGAAGCACCCAAATGAGGAATTGCGATTACACCTTCCATCTTTGCTGTCTTCTCATTAGGAAAGTCTGTGACATACTTTGCGACTTTGCCGGACTTTAATGCAACCTCGATATCCGCATCATTTACCAGAAGATCTCTTGCAAGATTCAGAACGACAACACCATCCTTCATCTTACTGAGGGTTTCCGCATTAATCATTTCCTTTGTATTTACATTAGGATCCTTATCCTCTACTAAAGGAGCATGCACTGTTATGTAATCACATTCTCTATAAATGTCCTCTCTGGACTTTACATGAACAACATCTCGGGATAAGTTCCAAGCGCTGTCAACAGAGATAAAGGGATCATAGCCATATACCTTCATACCAAGACGATTTGCTGCATTCGCTACTAATACACCAATTGCACCAAGTCCAATCACACCAAGTTTTTTGCCTAGGATTTCTTTACCGGCAAATTTGGCTTTTCCTTTTTCAACGAGCTTTGCAACGGACGGATCATCTTTTACTGTCTGAATCCAGTTAACACCACCGATGATATCACGGGATGATAACAGAAGACCGGCAATTACAAGCTCCTTTACACCATTTGCATTAGCACCGGGTGTATTAAAGACTACGATACCCTGCTCAGCACATCGATCCAAAGGAATATTATTTACTCCGGCTCCTGCTCTCGCAATTGCCTTCAGATTATCATTAAACTCTATATCATGCATCGCTGCACTTCTTACTAATACCATTTCTGCATCATAGATATTCTCAACCTTATCAAACTCTTCGGTGAAAATATTCAAGCCTATCTCAGCAATAGGATTAAGACAATTGTACTTCATTTCCTCTCCATTCCGCCGCCCTATATCGGCATCCCATCTTCTATGGACTAAATATCAATAAGCAGATTAGCAATCTCACAAGTTTCACTTGTTCGATCGCGTTGCACTTATCCATATAAGCTATAACTCTGCTTCAAGCAAGCTTGATCAGAGTCATATCTTCTATGGACTAATCAGCTTATTCGCGAACATTCTCAGCTTCGAACTTCTTCATGAATTCAACAAGCTTCTCCACACCTTCGATTGGCATAGCATTATAGATGCTTGCTCTCATTCCACCTACTGATCTATGTCCCTTCAAGTTTTCAAAGCCTGCTGCCTTAGCTTCCTTAACAAACTTTGAATCGAGCTCTTCCTCACCGGTAACAAAAGGTACATTCATTAAGGATCGATCTTCCTTAACAACAGTTCCCCGGAACATCTTGCTCTGGTCAAGGAAATCATAGAGGATAGCAGCCTTCTTCTCATTATGGGCCTTCATAGCCTCTAATCCGCCCAGTTTCTTAATCCATTGGAATACCTTGCCGCAGATATAGATACCATATGCAGGAGGTGTATTATATAAGGAATTTTCATCAGCATGAATCTTATATTTCATCATGGTGGGTGTTCCGGGAAGGGTTTCTTCCGTAATCAGATCCTCACGGATAATTACGATTACCACACCGGCCGGTCCAATGTTCTTCTGAACACCACCGTAAATCACGCCGTATTTTGTTACATCTACCGGTTCAGATAAGAAACAGGAGGATACGTCAGAAACGAGAATCTTTCCCTTCGTGTTAGGTAATTTCTTAAACTTTGTTCCGTAGATCGTATTGTTCTCACATATGTATACATAATCAGCATTTTCAGAAATCGGAAGATCAGAACAATCCGGAATATAGGAGAAGGTCTTATCTGCTGAGGAGGCAATTGCATTCGCCTGCCCATAGATCTTTGCTTCCTGATAAGCCTTCTTGGCCCATTGGCCGGTGATAATATGATCTGCAACCTTGTTCTTCATCAGATTCATCGGTATCATAGCAAATTGTAAGGATGCTCCGCCCTGCAGGAAAAGTACTTTATAATTATTTGGTATATTCATCAGTTCTCTTAGATCCTTTTCAGCTTCCTGAATGATTGCTTCATAAGCCTTCGATCTATGACTCATCTCCATAACAGACATTCCGGTACCTCTGTAGTCAAGCATCTCATCCGCTGCTTCTTGTAAAACCTCTACCGGTAACATCGCCGGTCCTGCCGAAAAATTATAAATTCTTCCCACTGCTTCATCCTCCTTAAAGCTTGCCTTTATAGATTTTTACGATTTAAAACTTTAGTCTAGTAAAGTGTTACGTTCATTATAAAACCCTGTTATTTTTTTGTCAATTACTTTGTTGTTATAGAAACCATAAGAAAATCTTATAATGCTTACTGTCTATTCACTAAGTCTTCCTCTGAGAATACATCCTCAATTGCAGCACCAGGGGCAACCATCGGCCATACCTTATCATCACTGTCAATGACACATTCAATCAGAACCGGCTCATTAAGTGCAAGGGCTTCCTTAAGAACAGGCTCCACCTCTTCCTTTTTAGTGATACGATAAGCTTTCGCTCCCATTGCTTCTGCCAACTTAACAAAATCCACCTTATCACTAAGATTAGTATTAGAGTATCTCTTATCGTAGAACAGGGTTTGCCACTGACGAACCATACCAAGCACGTGATTATTGAACACGATCTCAATAATAGGGATATTATAGCGGGTAGCCGTAGCTATCTCGTTCATATTCATTCTAAAACAACCGTCACCGGCTATATTGATAACCGTTTTATTCGGCATACCTACCTTCGCTCCGATACAGGCACCAAGACCGTAGCCCATGGTTCCAAGTCCTCCCGAGGTCAGGAAGGTCCTGGGAAGTTTATATTGAAAATACTGAGCAGACCACATCTGATGCTGTCCAACTTCCGTGGTAATAATTGCATCTCCATCGGTAAGTTCGTACAGCTTCTCTAATATAAACGGGCCGGTTAGCACATCCTGATTATATTTTAACGGGAATTTCTCCTTAAGATTGATGATTTGCTCCACCCATTCCAAATGATTCTGTTGCTCCAGGCGATCATTCAAAATAGTAAGCACCTCTTTGATGTCTCCGATTATACTATAATAGGTAGTAACATTCTTATTAATCTCCGCCGGATCGATGTCAATATGTAATATCTTGGCATTCTTAGCGAACTTATTTGCATTACCGGTTACTCGGTCAGAGAATCTGGCACCAATGGTAATCAGTAGGTCACATTCTGTTACACCAAGATTAGATGCTTTTGTTCCATGCATACCGAGCATTCCTGTATAACGGATATCCGTTCCGTCAAAAGCACCTTTACCCATCAGCGTATCTGCTACCGGAGAATCTACTTTATTTACGAAGGTCATTAATTCATCATGTGCTTCCGAGATTACAGCACCACCTCCGACAAAGACAAAGGGTCTCTTGGATTGCTTAATCATCTCGATTGCATTCTCAAGATCCTTCTCTGTAATCTCATCTGTTTTACGAAGAATGAGCTCCGGTGTTACTGCACTATATTTCGTCTTTAAGGCAGTTACATCCTTTGTAATATCAACCAATACCGGGCCGGGTCTTCCTGATTTAGCGATACGGAAAGCCTTGCGTATGGTATCCGCTAATTTTGTAACATCCTTTACGATATAATTATGCTTTGTAATCGGCATTGTAACACCTGCAATATCAATCTCCTGGAAAGAGTCTCTACCGAGAAGATTAACCGCAACATTGGCTGTAATCGCAACTAACGGCACACTATCCATATAGGCAGTTGCAATACCGGTAACCAGATTCGTAGAACCGGGTCCTGAGGTCGCAAAACATACTCCAACCCTGCCGGTAGCTCTTGCGTATCCATCCGCTGCATGAGATGCTCCCTGTTCATGTGAGGTCAGGATATGTCTGATTTCATTACTATGCTTATATAATTCATCGTAAATGTTTAGGATCGTACCGCCCGGATATCCAAATACGGTATCCACACTCTGTTCTTTTAAGCATTCAATTACGATTTGCGCACCTGTTAATTCCATATATTCCTCCATTTCGCCACTTCGTTGCGGTTATCTATAGCATACCGCTCTTGGCAGTTAGTTTTTGAAAGGTCGATTGTACTCTATATTAGCATGCTAGCCCTTTAATTTAATTAGTGCCAAGTATATCCTTTACACTTAGGTTTCGCAGGCATTGTGGCTTATTTCGCCTTAGGCACTTCAAGTATAGCACCCCGGTTACCACTGGTTACCATTGCCACATAACGTGATAGATAGCCTGTTGTAATCTTAGGTTCTCTCGGCTGCCATTTTGCTCTTCTGGCTTCCAGTTCTTCCTCCGTGATTCTAAAGTTCAAGGAGTTTTCATTAATATCAATATCTATGATATCTCCCTCTTCTACTAAGGCGATATTACCTCCAACCGCTGCTTCCGGCGAAACATGACCGATGCAGGCCCCTCTGGAAGCACCGGAGAAACGTCCGTCTGTGATTAACGCTACAGAAGAACCAAGTCCCATACCCATAATGGCACTGGTCGGATTTAGCATCTCTCTCATCCCTGGTCCACCTTTCGGTCCTTCATAACGGATGACTACAACATCATCCCTCACGATCTTACCCGCCTTGATTGCGGTAATCGCATCTTCCTCACAATCAAATACCCTTGCCGGTCCTGAATGCGCGAGCATCTCAGGTGCAACAGCAGAACGCTTCACTACGCCAGAGTCAGGAGCAAGGTTGCCCTTAAGAATTGCGATACCACCTGTCTCACTATAGGGATTCTCGATCGGACGTATTACCTCAGGATTCAGGTTCTTGCAATTCATGATATTCTCACCAACCGTTTTACCGGTTGCAGTAATCAGATCAAGATTCAAAAGTCCCTTCTTACTCAATTCGTTCATAACTGCATAGACACCACCGGCTTCATTCAGGTCTTCCATATAGGTATGACCGGCCGGAGCCAGATGACATAAGTTCGGAGTCTTTGCGCTTGCTTCATTCGCTAACTCAATATTCAAATCGAAACCAACCTCATGAGAGATAGCAGGAAGATGAAGCATGGTATTCGTGGAACAGCCTAAAGCCATATCCACAGTCAGTGCATTCATAAACGCTTCCTTCGACATAATATCTCTTGGTCTGATGTTCTTCTCTAATAATTCCATAATCTTCATGCCGGCATGCTTTGCCAGACGAATTCTCTCGGAATATACAGCGGGAATTGTACCATTTCCCTTTAATCCCATCCCGATTACCTCGGTAAGGCAGTTCATAGAGTTGGCAGTGTACATACCGGAACATGAGCCGCAGGTTGCACATGCTTTGTTCTCATATTCTTCTACCTCTTCCTCTGTCATCGTTCCTGCACTATATGCGCCTACTGCTTCAAACAAGGAAGAAAGGCTTGTTTTATTTCCATTTACACGGCCTGCCAGCATTGGTCCGCCACTAACAAAGATAGTCGGAATATTAAGTCTCGCAGCAGCCATAAGTAATCCTGGTACGTTCTTATCACAATTCGGTACCATAACCAATGCATCAAATTGATGAGCCATTACCATTGCCTCGGTTGAATCAGCAATCAGGTCTCTAGTAACCAAGGAATATTTCATTCCTTGATGTCCCATGGCAATACCATCACATACTGCGATCGCCGGGAATACAATAGGTGTTCCACCTGCCATAGCGACACCAAGCTTGACTGCATCAACAATCTTATCCAGATTCATATGGCCGGGTACGATCTCATTATAAGAACTCACAACTCCAATCAGTGGTTTTCTTAGCTCCTCTTTCGTATAGCCCAGAGCATTGAACAATGACCGATGGGGTGCTTGTGCCATTCCTGTTTTAACTGCGTCACTTCTCATCTTTAACCACCTTTTCTTCCTATTAATATGCTGTTATTATACACCATTCCTCACTAATGTGCTATCACATGACAATAGTTCTCTTTTTCTGAAAGTTCGATTTATCACTTTCGTTTATACTTAATCCATTACTTCTATTATAATTAATATTTATTAACCCAAGTCAACTATGTATAGCTTAGTATCACTTTAAAGTAGTACAGTATATATTAAAGTATTTTTTTATAAAAATCAATGTTAAATTTCAATTAATTGTGAATTTTTTTCCTCAAAGAGTGATAAATATTCTCTCAATTTATGGCTACCATTACCCCAAAGAATACCTGCTGATAAGAAAGAGGAAAAATGGACATAAATATCTTATTTCTTATTAAAAAGTAAATATATTACTAATGAATTTTAATTATGTAAATTTCATGTAAAATTCGTGTAAATTTTATCTGTTTCGAATAAATTTTATGTCTAATCTGTGTAAAATTCATGATTTTTTCATATAAATTATGATTGCTTAAGTTATTTATTCGTGTTAAGATTTCTTTGATTGATTATTATGTTTTATTATGTTAAAAATTGAAAGAGTTATAGGAGGCGCTATTATGACAATAACTTTAGCTGATTTTTTAAAGCAGCTGACATCAAATCCGGCCTTATTAATAACGGTTGTTCTTACACTTGGTGTTATTCTTGTAAACGGTTGGACTGATGCACCGAATGCCATCGCTACCTGTGTCTCAACCAGATCAATAGGTCCCAAGAAAGCCATCATTATGGCAGCTGTTTTTAATTTTCTTGGTGTATTTGTAATGACTATGATCAGTAAGGCCGTAGCTCAAACAATCTATAAGATGGTTGACTTCGGTGACGATCCTAAACTTGCATTAATCGCACTGTGTGCAGCATTATTTGCGATAGTAGTATGGGCGACTGCCGCTTGGGCTTTTGGAATCCCAACCAGTGAATCCCACGCACTGATCGCCGGTGTTTCCGGTGCAGCAATTGCACTTCAAGGTGGACAAGGTATTAATGGCGGTGAATGGATTAAGGTTGTCTATGGATTATTTTTATCTTCAATTCTTGGCTTTGGAATTGGTTATTTTGTAACGAAAATCATCAATTTTATCTGTAAGGACATGGACAAGCGCAAGACGAGCAAGTTTTTCCAAAAAGCGCAGGTTGCTGGTGGTGCTGCAATGGCCTTCATGCACGGCGCACAGGATGGACAAAAATTCATGGGTGTATTCATGCTTGGTGTATTCCTCGCGAAAGGCCAAGGCAATGTTACTGAATTCGATATCCCTTATTGGCTTATGATCCTCTGTTCGGTTGTTATGGCACTTGGTACTTCCATTGGTGGATACAAAATCATCAAAACAGTTGGTATGGGTATGGTTAAGCTTGGTAAACCACAAGGTTTTGCTGCGGATATAGCCGGAGCGATTTGTCTCTACTTAGCATCTGCACTTGGTATTCCTGTAAGTACTACTCATACTAAGACTACTGCTATCATGGGTGTTGGAGCTGCCAAAAGAATATCGAGCGTTAATTGGAGTGTTGTAAAGGAAATGGTTTTCGCTTGGATATTGACATTTCCCGGATGCGGTCTGTTAGGATTTATTATGTCTTATCTATTTATGAAAATATTTTAAATAAGAAAGGAAGTATATTGAAATGGCTAGAAAAAGTGATTACAATTATTTTGACGCATTTGCAAATCTTTCTAAGTTTTCATATGACTTAGCAATAACTTTAAATGAGACTTTAAAGAATTTTGATCCTAAATTTGTCACAGGTAAGGTTACTGAGGCTCATACTATTGAGCATAATGCTGATATAGCAAAGCATGATATTATGAACCGATTGGTGAAGGAATTCCTTCCACCGATCGAGCGTGAGGATATTACCTCTCTTACCCAGGAAATCGATGATGTAACTGACTCCGTTGAGGATGTACTGATTTACATCGATATGTTCAATATTCAGTCAATTCGTCCTGAGATCTTAAAGTTCACCCAGTTGATTGCTCAATGCTGCAAAGCAATGGATGAAGCACTTGAAGAATTTAAGAATTTCAAATCCTCCAAGAAGCTTCGCGATAAGATTATCGAGATCAACCGTTTAGAGGAAGATGGCGATGCATTGTATGTAGATTCTATGCGTAATCTGTACCACACCTCTCAGGATCCGATTGAATTAATGTGTTGGACAGAAGTGTTACATCGTCTGGAGAAGTGCTGTGACAACTGCGAAGATGTTGCGAATATCATAGAGAGCATTGTAATGAAGAACTCCTAATAATTAGGTAAGCAAATGATATCATCCAAACAAGTGAAACGGCAAGCCGTTTCACTTGTCATGAATCAGAAAGGCATGGTCCGGTATGAATTTAGAGAAGCAAAAGGCATTTATCATACATGTTATTTTCATCATCTTTCTATTAGGCTTAGTATATGTAGGTATCAAATATCTACTACCTTTATTAATGCCCTTTGTCATTGGTATGATAATTGCGGTTTGTTTTCGGAGGCTTATTGATTTCATACAGCAGAAAACAAAAATTAATCGTATTCTTGTTTCTATTCTTGTATTAATTGTTTTTTATGGCACTCTGGGCTTATTAGCCAGTTTGATTGGATTTAAGGTATTTACTTTCCTAAGTAATCTATTTTATGGCTTACCCGACTTATACGAATCCACTGTTAAGCCGGCGATAGACCAAGTTATTGAAAATGTGATGATAAAATTCCCTGGGCTTGAGATTTATTTACCGGATTTTCTGGATAATATTAATGGGTCTATCATTGATTTCCTGACTAATGCTTCCTCAACAGTTGTTGGAGCCATTGCTCGTATAGCTGCATCATTACCGGCTTTACTGATTAACTTCATCTTTACTATCGTTTCCTCCTTCTTCTTCACGATTGACTATTACAGACTTACACGTT
This sequence comes from Herbinix sp., assembly GCA_029239365.1. Taxonomy (GTDB): domain Bacteria; phylum Bacillota; class Clostridia; order Lachnospirales; family Lachnospiraceae; genus Mobilitalea. Next base: position 14,581 of record JAQZBA010000054.1, read on the forward strand.
TTGTCATAGTACAATTCAAGGGTGAGCGCAGA
>JAQZBA010000055.1 GCA_029239365.1 Herbinix sp.
GAACCATCATGGATAACATCAGGTACAGTAAGCTCGACGCAACCGACGAGGAAGTTATGAAAGCAGCGAAAGCAGCCCATGTTCATCACTTCATCTCCACTCTTCCTGATGGCTACCAGATGGTACTCAACGAGGAAGCAAGCAATGTATCCCAGGGTCAGAAACAGCTGTTAACAATAGCAAGAGCAATTCTGGCAGATCCTAAGATCCTTATTCTGGATGAAGCTACCAGCTCTGTCGATACCAGAACAGAGATTATGATCCAGAGAGCTATGGATAGTCTGATGAAGGGCCGAACCAGCTTTATCATCGCTCACCGCCTCTCAACGATCCGCGATGCCGACTTAATTCTTGTTATGAACGAAGGTGACATCGTTGAACAGGGAACCCATACTGAACTACTTGCTAATGGTGGCTTCTATGCAAACCTTTATAACTCTCAGTTTGAGAAAACCGCATAGTAATTCATACAAGGATTAACCACAGAATAAAAATTAAATAATAAAAATAATAAAAAGCCTACATTTTACTTTACAAAAATGTAGGCTTTCATTATATTGTAATAAAGACAGACTTCCAAAATTATCTAGGCATAGATAATAAGAACAAAGTGTCAGCATTATATTTGCCCTGCAACAGATCGGAGGAAAGAATATGAACAAAAACAAGAATCAACTAGGTATTGAATTGACACCGGAGCTTAAGAAGCAGCTATTGGAGGAAATTATCTACTATTTTGACACAGAACGTGAGGAGAAGCTTGGTATAATTGCCTCTGAGAATGTCCTTGACTTCTTTATGGATAATCTAGGGCGTGTCATCTACAATAAGGCTCTAGATGATGCAAAGCATTGGCACCGTCAACGGATGGAGGATATTGAAGCAGATTTTTATACTCTTTACAAACAGGAGTTATAGAGAACGACACCTCCAAGTAATATTTCTATAAGTCTCAAGACAAAAGTGAATAAATAAAGAATCTATGGAGAGGGGAAATAACGTGAATACAGATGTAAGGAGCTCCATATCACAGCTTGTTGAAGCAATCTCTGCTTTGGAGGAGATTCACGCACTTGGTCAGACAGGAGATATTAATTTTATACCGGAACCAGGACAGAGTGACATTGATATCTTTGTGTACTGCGACTCGATTCCGAGCCTAGAACAAAGACAGCAAGTTTATGAGCGCTGCAAGGACCTATATGAAGAAAGTAACCTTCAGGTATGTGAAGGTGGAGTATGGGGCACCGGAGATACATTCATAATCCAAGGAGTTGAAACTATGTTCATGTATTTTGACATTGATGATACTTTGAACTACTTGAACGAGATATTGGCAGGTAATCACCCTGATAGTGTGAAAGGCTTTTACCCGGTAGGGCGATGTTCTACCTTAATGAATATCCATTCCCTTTATGATGACAGCGGGTTTTTCGACCGTATTAAGATGACACTATCCATTTATCCCGAACAGCTATCAGAGCAGTTAACTCAATTTCACACAAGCCACTCCATTGACGAAGAAGACTTTGGTAGAGCTCTATTACGCAGGGATGTACTTTTCTATCATCAGGTAATAGAACATTGTATCGATCACTTTTTGCAAGCAGTTTATTCTGCGAATAAGACTTACTTTCCCAGTCGAAAGAGGACACAACAGTATCTTGATTCCTTTTCTTTGAAACCCGTGGATTGCTATCATAGAATAACAGAGGTAATCCGTCATGGTTCCACGCCGGAGGGAATCGAGACGTCCTTATCTATGTGGACCAGTCTAGTTGCAGAATTTGATACTCTAACAGGAAGAGGTAACTAAGATGGATGAGATAAAATATCTGACAGAGCATTACAGTAACTATAGTGAAGAGGATCGTCTTCTCTCCAGGCATGGACAGGTAGAATTCTTAACTACCATGAAATACATAGATAAGTATCTGAAGGAGGGAATGCGCCTCCTTGAGGTCGGAGCCGGTACCGGTATCTATTCACTGACCTTTGCTGAACGTGGATATCAGGTCGATGCAGTTGAGTTGGTAGAGCATAATATCAATATACTGAAGAGTAAGATAAAGCCAACTCATAAGATCAGTGTAAGACAGGGCAATGCAATTGACCTATCCTTTTATGAGGATAATTCCTTTGATATAACCCTGGTCCTCGGTCCTATGTATCATCTATTTCAGGAAGACGATAAAAAGAGAGCCCTTTCCGAAGCACTGAGAGTAACCAAGCCCGGTGGAATTATCTTCGTAGCTTATTGTATTAATGAAGGGACTATGATTGTATGGGGCTTTATGCAGGGTAATCTCCTGAAGGCTATTGAAAAGGGTATGATTGACTTAGATAGCTATCGCTGTATCTCGGAGCCTGCCTTATTATTTGAGATGCACCGTAAGGAGGACATCGAAGCCCTTATGTCCCCGTTTGACATTGATCCGCTTCATTACGTTGCAACTGATTTAGCAACGAATTTTATGAGATCTACGATCGATGCCATGGATGATGAACTTTTTAAAGCCTACCTCGATTACCACTTTAAGCTCTGCGAACGCAAGGATCTGGTAGGGGCAACCCATCATAGCCTAGATATCTTTCGTAAGAAATAACAAGGAATAGATATGTAATCAACTTGGTGAATTCGTTACTTTCTTAATCTCTATTTTTGCTAGTCCATCCGGTATCCGCCATTCTATGACACTACCTTCACTATATCCTAGAATAGCGGTTCCGATGGGTGATAAGACGGAAATCTTATTGTTGCGGGCATCTGCATCCTTAGGATATACTAATGTAATCTCTTCCTCAATCCCATTCACCGATATAATCACCTTCGAATTCATGGCGATAAAATTACCTGATATTTGGTCAGGCTTTTTGACGTCTGCCCGTTCCATCTCAAGCTCCAGGCTTTCGATATATTTACTAACCGTATGGCTCGTATATTTATTTTCTTCTAATATTTTCATGAGCTGCTCTTTATCTTCTTGTTTAATATAGATTGCACCAGCCATATTGATACCTCCTTAATGAGTACTCTTGTAATCCTAATCCTTTTTGCATTATGTCATTCATTGCTACGAGTAGTTCCAGCCTTATCTTGGACTTCCGCAAAAGCCTTATAATAATCCAGATATTTATCATCCCATGCGGAAAACAGATATCTGGCAACTATGTTCGTGATCTCATAGCCCAAACTTGCCAAATATTCCTTATGCGGCTGAAATGCATCGATGGATGGCGCACTATAGTCTACTTTAAGTACAAACGATACATAGTTTACATTACTTTTCTTTGACCAGATTTTAGAGTGGTTGTGAGACGTAGCTACAACTAATCCGGTTTCGATTTCTTCCTTGTTAGGATTATATAATAGAATACTTTGATATTGGTCTTTGATATAGATTGACCAAGCATTGGCATCATCGATGGAAAACTGATAGATGCTATCATAATCCGGAAGCTCTTCCTGATACTGGCGTTCTGATAATTTGTTATATTCATTGATACAGCTTAATTTCTTATTAATATACTCTTTTGAAGTAAATAGTTCCTTCAATCTTTCATCCAAATCATGCTCAAGATCGATCAGGGATGACGATAGATCCCCGGGTGACAGATGCGGGAGCTTCTTCATGTCTTGAAGTGACATTCCCAGGCACCTAAAATGAGCTAAATCAGAGATGGTATAGATGGATCCATGATTATACTCTCTATAATTATTCTCATCTTGGCGAGGCATCTGAATCAATCCCTTACTTTCCCAGTAACGTAGTGTTGATTTAGGTATATTAAGTAATTCGGATATTTCTCCAATCGTAAATGTTGTTTTCATAAGCACCTCTTTTCACGATACTAATCCTGCTTGATATGGTTTTCCATCCCTAAATAATACCCTGAATGAATTCCTCTAGAGTAATACTGTAGAGCCTGAATTGATTTATATCCCTCTCGAATAGGAACCCTGATCTCTCAAAAGCTTTGATGGATCTGATATTATTGGGATGGATCTTAGCAATCACTCGGGGGACTCTTCTATGAAAGAATGCGTGATTTAGCATCTCTCTGATTACTTCCTTTCCATAACCATTACCCCAATGCTGCTTTTCTCCAATCATGACAACCATTTCTGCTTCATTGTTCATATATTTCAATTTCACAAAACCGATTGGTAGGTTCTCTACCGTAGATATAATATAAAAGCTTCCATCCTGATTAAATAAGTGAGTCAGGATCGATAGATTGACACGTTTTATCAGATCATTGATTTCTAAAGCGATATTGCCGGCTTCATTCATATATTTTGTAACCTCATGACATTCCATCCAATCAATCATGGACAGAGCATCGTTACGGGTTACCTCCTGGGTTAATTTCACTTTTGCTGCTTTCATTATATCATCCTTTCCATAATATAACAAAAGCCTTTCATAGCGACCTTAGTTTCTATGACGGTTCTTTTATAAACTTTATTATAAAGGTTCAAGTTACTTTAATGTCAATAGTTTTTAATGGAACAAAAAAGCCAGAGTGAATTAATCCCACTCCGGCTTACTTTTATCGATACATGTATTATTTATCCTGCTTCGCGGCTTCTATCTGTTCCGCCATGTCATTCAGATACACCCAGCGTTCCATCTTCTCTTCAAGTGACTTCTCCAGTTCTTCCTTCTGCTTCATCAGCTCATTCAACTTAGAATAATTGGTCGCAGCGGCTGTGATTGCCTGATCTGTCTCTCCGATTTGGGCTTCCAGCTTAGCAATAACCTCATCGATGGTATCATACTCCTTCTGCTCCTGATAAGAGAACTTGGGTCTGCTATCCTTCTGTTTCCAGGTAGCCATACTAGCCGCTTTCTGCTCATCCGACGCATTACTTACTGCATTGCCGAGCTTGGACGAACGATCGTAATCGATTCTAAGCTCTCGTGCTTCCTTATAATCAGAGAAATTACCCTCATATTGCTTGATCACTCCATCTTCAAAGGAAAAGATTCTGGATGCAATCTTATCAAGAAAATAGCGATCATGAGATACGGTAACCACAATTCCCGGATAGGTCTCCAGGTAATCCTCCAATATGGTTAGCGTCTGAATATCAAGGTCATTGGTAGGCTCGTCCAATATGAGTACATTCGGTGCCTCCATAAGAACCTTCAGCAGATACAACCTTCTCTTCTCACCACCGGACAGCTTGGCAATCTGAGTATACTGCATGGATCCAAGGAATAGGAATCGGTCGCACATCTGAGATGCGGTTGCCATCCCCTCGGAGGTCTGAATGTATTCTGCCGTATCCCTGATATATTCAATCACTTTCAGGCTTTCGTCCATATATTCATTCTCTTGCGAGAAATAACCCAGCTTGATAGTTGTACCGGTATCTACCGTTCCATCATCCGGTGGCAGCATTCCTGTTATGATATTAAGCAGTGTCGATTTGCCACAGCCATTGGGTCCAACGATACCAATCCGATCACCCGGTAACAGAATGTAGGTAAAGTCCTGAATTAGCTTCTTATCTCCAAATGCCTTACTAACTCCATTCAATTCTATCGTCTTCCTACCGAGTCTCGCAGACAGCGCAGTAATTTCCACCTTTCCATCGGTCTCAATTGTCTTACGGTCTTTTAACTCCTCAAAACGTTGAATATGTGCTTTCTGCTTCGTAGATCTCGCTCTTGCGCCTCGCTGCATCCACTCCAGTTCCACCCGGAACAGACTTCTGGCCTTACGCTCTGTGGCCATCGTCATCTCTTCCCGCTCCGCTTTAAGCTCTAGAAATTTCGAATAATTGGCTTGGTAGGAATAGATATTCCCCTTATCCAGTTCAATAATCTTATTCGTAACTGTATCGAGAAAATATCGGTCATGGGTAACCATAATGAAGGCACCCTTATATTTAATCAGATAATCCTCCAGCCATTCTGCCATCTCACTGTCCAAATGGTTGGTCGGCTCGTCCAATATCAGAATCTCTGCCGGTGTTAATAGGGTACGCACTAAAGCAACTCGTTTCTTCTGGCCTCCGGATAGTATCTCGGGTGATACCTGGGTATCCGTAATACCTAACTTAAGAAGCATGGCATTGGCTTCCCCCTCCAGATTACGATATTCCTCATCTGCCTTCTGGTTCAGTATTACGTTCTGTATTATGGATAACCCATAATCAAACACTGGTGCTTGGGATAGATATCCGATACGAACCTTCTTTCCTCTGGTGACTGTTCCACTATCCGGCTCTTCGAAGCCGGCTATTATTTTAAGTAGGGTGGATTTCCCGGTGCCATTAATTCCGATGACACCAATCTTCTCTCCCTCATTGATTCCCAAATTGACACGATCAAAAAGCATACGTTCCGTATAACTCTTGCTCATATTTTCTATTGTTAATAAATTCATTAAGGTTAACCTTTCTGTGCTTTGTCCGTAATGCATGTCTATCGTATCATAGGATAATTATAAAGTCCAGATAAAATCCAATTCTCAATGTTCTGTAGGTCAGCCAATTAAGCAAGCGTAATTCCTTCTTTTCTTCATATTCAATGCAATCATGAGATCAGCTGTGAATAAAAAGAAATACCTTCGATTAGGTCAACGCTATATCGAAGGTATTTCTATCCTATAGATTCCTATATAATATTCAGCATTTGCTACTGCTCAAAACCCGGAAGTATAAGGAATGAGCACCTCTAAATGTGAATTTATGCTTCTAAATTCACATTATGAACTTCGTAATTCTTCCTATGTGAATTTACTTTTTAGTTAACACTATTTCCTGATAATATCATTTCTTCCCGGTCCATTGGAAATCATAGTGATCGGTACTTCAAGCTCCTTCTCGATGAATTCAATGTATTTTCTACAATTCTCCGGAAGCTCCTCATAATTTCTGATCCCCTTAACTTCCGTCTTCCAGCCCGGAAGATACTCATATACCGGCTTAGCCTTCGCAAGCCTTACGGTAGTCGGGAAATCTCTGGTAACAACACCGTCAATCTCATAACCCACACAGATCGGAAGTGTATCTAAATATCCAAGAACATCAAGAACTGTAAGAGCTACCTCGGTTGCTCCCTGCATTCTGCAACCATATCTGGATGCAACTGCGTCAAACCAACCCATACGCCTCGGTCTGCCTGTGGTAGCACCATATTCACCGCCATCACCACCGCGTCTTCTAAGCTCATCCCCTTCGTCACCAAAGATTTCGCTGACGAATTCTCCTGCACCGACTGCTGAGGAGTATGCCTTGACAACGGTTACGATATCCTTGATCTCATAGGGTGGAATACCGGCACCGATTGCACCGTAAGCTGCTAAGGTGGAGGAGGAGGTAACCATCGGATAGATACCGAAATCCGGATCCTTAAGTGCTCCAAGCTGACCCTCTAATAATATATTCTTGCCTGCCTTGATCGCATCATGAAGATAAGCAGATACGTCACATACATAGGGTTCTACCATGGTTCTGTAGTCTATTAAGGTATTAAATAGCTCCACAGGATTGATTGCCGGCTTATGATACATATGCTCAAGAAGAATATTCTTCATCTCACATACTGAGTCCACTTTTTCCTTCAGTGTCACATCATCGAACAATTCAGATACCTGGAAGCCAATCTTTGCATATTTATCAGAATAAAAAGGTGCAATACCGGACTTAGTTGATCCGAAGGATTTACCGCCTAATCTCTCTTCTTCATACTGATCAAACAAGATATGATATGGCATCATAATCTGAGCGCGATCGGATACTAAAATCTTAGGAGTTGGTACACCTCTGTCTACCAAAGCCTGAATTTCTTTCACCAAATATGGGATATTTAAAGCTACACCATTACCGATAATGCTTGTGGTATGTTTATAAAACACTCCGGATGGAAGTAAATGAAGTGCAAATTTACCGTATTCGTTGATAATCGTATGTCCGGCATTGCTGCCTCCTTGATATCTTACGATAATGTCTGCCTCTTGTCCAAGCATGTCAGTAATTTTACCTTTTCCCTCATCGCCCCAATTGGCGCCTACAATTGCTTTAACCATCTTGAAATCCTCCTTGGCTTATGCGATAGTCCATATGTTGTATGTCCGTGTTATCGCATTAGAATTATTGTACCCAATTACTTGATAAGTATAAATGAAACCTGTTCATAAGTAAAATCAATATTAATTATACTTGGCATAACAGAAGCTTATATACTTCGAATGAAATACTTGATAGATAGGCCTATAAGCCTTATATCGGTGTAAGGAACTATCAAGTAGTCCTAATATTTTCCATATACGACATGTTAATCCATATATTAACAATGTATAATTATGGTAAAAGTAGGTGGGTAAATGAAAAATATAAATTCTACTTAATCTTATAAAGTAGAAAGAAATATTATTGATTAAAAAGAATCTATATAATTATAAATAGAGATATTTAACTAAACAACTATAAAAGTTTTCATGAGCAAAAATGAAGTTAATTAAGGAGCAATGAAATGAGTAAAAATATAAAATTCTTGTATTGTATTTTGGCTAGTATCATATTAGCATTGCTAAATAGTCCAGTATTTCATTATGCAAAATCCGGACTTTGGCTGGATAAGGGTTATGGTTCTAGTATATTGGGAGCTATTATGTATTATATGACTAATATTGTATCGCTTCTAGGATTTTTATTTATTATTATATTTTCTGTTTTATTATTAATCTATAATGTTAAAGAGCTTATTAAAGCTAATAGATGATTTAGGTTATTTTAATATATTTAAGTGAGACTGTAAGCAAAGGAAAATTCTCATCAGATCTTATTATACATGTGCCCAGGCAGCAAATACGTGATCTTACAAGGAAAAGGACAATCGGACTCCGGAGGATGAATTATTGCGACTACGCAAGAAAAATCAGCAATTTCTAATTGAGAACGATATTTTAAAACAAGCAGCTAACGCGGGAAATCAAAGTAAAATTGAAAGAGAGAAATATCATTGTTTCACGCCGCCGATTATTTTTCTCATATTTAATAATACAAAAGGCCTATGGCGTTTGACGAGGATGTTTCAAATTCAGGACCTGCAAAAATATTCACCATAGAAAAAGACGTTAAGTATAATCTATAATTAACTTAACGTCTTTTATTGTATTGCTTACTTTATTCTCTTTATATTTGTTTTTTCGATATATAATATCTTGTTTATATTTATTATTTATAGTTGCTTGAAAAAATTGAAAATTTTAGGAAGCCTGGAAACAACACTTATTAACGATATTAATAAATTAATTTTCATTATATAGAGGATATTAATAATACAGTTTTCTGGTTCTACAGGTATTACTTGTCGTTCAGGTTATGTATGTTATACTTTACTAAATATTTTAATTATTGATTACTAAGTGTTACAATTCGGGGAAGATTATCAAAGCGAGGAAATTCTATGTTGATTAGATGCGTCGTTGCCGTCCTATGATTTTTATCTACGAGAGGATATCAGCCAACAGAATATCATAAATATAAAGTAGAGAATGAACGTATCATGTGCTATTACGTCATGGAGAAGAAATTGGAACAACCGATACAAGTACCGGTGATCATCCTTGATAATTATGAAGCAGAATAATAAATTAAATTAGATAAGGAGCCATTATGAAGATTAATCACATTGCCCTATATACAAACCAACTGGAACAACTAAAGAATTTCTATATTACATATTTTCAAGCGTCCTCCAATGACGGTTATCATAACAAGATTACCGGCCTACGAACCTATTTTCTATCCTTTTCAGACGGCTCCAGGCTTGAGTTAATGACCAGACCTAATCTAACCGAACTACAGCCTTCCCCCTATCAGACAGGTTATATCCACCTCGCCTTCAGCGCCGGCGGCAAAGAAGCAGTAGACTCACTGACAGCAAGACTGGAGTCGGATGGATATACAGTAGCAAGCAGACCTAGAACAACCGGGGACGGCTATTATGAGAGCTGTATTCTCGATCCGGATGGAAACCAGATTGAAATCGTTGAATAAGTACGCATTTATCACTTACCACATCTGTATGGGACTATCCTTCTCAGACAACCTCTTAACGACATAGTTAGCCGCTTCCGTAAGATACCTGGTCATCCTTTCATAGCTTATATACTTCGGCGGAGTTAGCTCGTGCTCTTCGTAAAAGTGACGTTGAAGCATCCAATCCATACTAGCCTTCATCTCCTGATAGCTAAGATAATCCTCAACCGGTTGCAGGCTTATCTTCTCCAATTGTTGTCTGATTTCATTCATCTCTTCATATTGTTCAACTAGCAGTAGGTCGTTTCGGTTCATATCTGTGACAATATAATCAAAGAAACGGGGATCAGTCTGCGCAATGCCAAGTTCACTCATCACTGCACAGAATTCTTTACGAACCGTCAGCATGAACCATTCATCGGATAATATATGCACCACATAACCGCGATACAGGTCATCAAGACCGTCATTACGGTTTTTGTGATCTGCAATAAAATCTACAATCCGCTTACGATAAGCCTTCTGATGTTCCTCCTGCTCAAATTCCTGATCCGGAATATGATCTCTAAAATGAGTGTGTTTCTTATACTCTCTAATATAACCTTCTCTTGCATGAATGGCATCCGGTGCCAGATTACCAAGATAGAATAACCCTTGATCATGAATGGTTCCTTCCGGAAGAAGCTTTATGATTTCTCTAGCAATTGCCATATGGGTGATCACCCCAGCCATAGTGTACCTCCAAATATATCCCTTATTATCAAGTAACTATATACCATTACTTATTGCTTTCCTGTACTTCCGTGCCCACCACGGTCTTTATTTCCTAATTCCTTCATCTCAGTGAACTCAATTTTTGGCTGATGTTCCACAATACGGAACTGACAGATTCGATCATTACAATTGATGACCGTATCCCTCATCGCTAAAGCAGGAAAGAACCATTGGTCATTATCTCCACAATAGCTCTCATCTACAATTCCTGTGGAGTTGGTCTGTAGGATTCCAAAGTTCTTAAAGGTACTGCTTCTCGGAACAATGTGTGCCTCATAACCCTTAGGAAGCTCCATCGCAATTCCTAACGGGATCAGTTTAAACTCCCCTGCTTTTAACTCAACCTTTTGAGCTGCACGTAAATCGATCCAGTCGGATTTATTCTCTATATATTGTAATTTCTCTATCTGTTCGTTAAAATACTTAATCCTTATATTTTGCATGTTATCTCCTTTGTCTATGGCATTAATTATTGTATTTGTTAACAATCCGTGGCTGGGGCCAAAGCTACCAATCGCTATAACCTCACATCCAGCATACCAAGCAGCTCCTTAGCCGCGGTAGAGATTGGATTATTATGTCCTGTTATGATACAAAAATGTCGTTTCGGAATGTCTGTATCGAAGGTCAGCTCGAATAAATCGCCGGCATCCAACGACTCCTTAGCAAAATCCTTCACTACACATCCGATCCCTAGATTACGACTTGCAAATTTGACTATGATATCGCTCATTGCTAATTCGAATTCCGGCTTCAACTCGACCTCATTGGCTTTTAAAAACTCATCGATGTATCTTCGAGAGCTTGTGTTATGTTCCAGACATATAATTGGCAGTTCCTCCAGTGCCTTATAACTTAAGATCTGCTCTTGAAGATGTTGGAACCGACTACCTGCAACAAATATGTCCTGTATCTTCATAATCTTCTTGATCTCAATCTCCGGCTTTGCTTCAAAGGGTTCACTGACGATACCAAAATCTATCTTACCCTCATATAAGAAATCTATAGTCTCCGGTGTTGGCGCATTGGTTACCATAACTTTAATCCGAGGGAATTTCTCATGAAACTTCTCCAGGTAAGGAAGGAGATAGAATTGAAGTGTCATATCACTTGCCCCGATTCTAATCTCACCATTCTCCAGATCAAGCATCTTCTGAAACTTAGCCTCTCCCATTAAGATATATTCATAACCTCGTTGTACATAACTATATAGGACTTCTCCTTCGGGCGTCAGCTTCACACCCTTGGGAATACGAACGAATAATTTGCTTCCCAGATTGGTCTCCAATAGCTTAACAGCCTGACTAACGGCAGGTTGTGAGATACAAAGTTCCTCCCCTGCCTGAGTAAAGCTCCCTGCTTTTGCAACATAATAGAAGATACGATAATATTCCAAATCGATATTCATATAAATTCTCCTTATGGAGTTCTCATAGTGTATATGTTATTATTATATCATTATTATAACAACAAGGCAAACCACAATAAAAAGAATTTATCGTGATTTACCTTGCTCTATGCATAATATGCTATTCGCTTCCTCAAGCTTAACCACTTATGATTACTATTTGATGCATCATCGATTCTAAAAATCAGATATTATCATTTGATGCATATTAGATATTAGCATAAGCTTTTTGTGTTAATCTATTTCGCGCAAACAGTTTCTATCTCTTTCTGTAAGGTCTTGAGATCTGCACGTATGCTAATCTTCTGAGGACAAGCCTCTTCACATTGGCCACATTCTGTACAGTTCACTGCCTTAGCCTTATCCTCAATATCGTGAGACCATAACCAATCTAATTCCCCTTTGTTATTATACATTCCATAGCTGTTCCAGATGCTAAAATTCTTAGGAATGTCAACACCAAAAGGACAGGGCATACAATAATTACAGCCGGTGCAGCCATTCTTAACTCTGCTTCTCAGCGTATCTGCCACCTTTGTAAATGCCTTACTCTCTTTGTCACTTAATGCCACGAAATCTTCGAATGTATTCAAGTTATCCTGTACCTGCGCATCATCTGACATACCGCTTAAGATAACCTTCACATTCGGCAAGGAACCAACCCAGCGAAGTGCCCAAGAGGCAGCTGATCTCCCAGCCTCAAGCTCTTCCAGATACTGCGCTGCATCTTCGGGAAGTCTGGCAAGAGAGCCGCCTTTGATTGGCTCCATAATTACAATCGGTACGCCAAGCTTCTCTGCTATTTCATAACCCTTGATACCAGCCTGCTCCTCGGTATCCATATAATTAAGCTGTATCTGACAGAAATCCCATGGTCTGAAGTTAATGATATGTTCAAATGCCTCGTAACCATCATGGAAGGAGAAGCCAAGATATTTGATCTTTCCCTCCGCTTTTAATCGGTCCATTACCTCCAACACCCCTAAGCTAACCATCTTGTCAAAACTCTCGCGGTTTAGGGCATGAAGAAGATAAAAATCAATATAATCCTTATGTAGCTTTGTCAATTGCTCATTGAATAAGCGCTCGGCATCCTCCGCTTTCTCTACCAGCCAGCAGGGAAGCTTTGTTGCAAGATAATAGGTGCTTCTATCGTATTGATCCAAGACTTTACCCGTAAATATCTCGCTCTTTCCTTCATGATATACATATGCTGTATCATAATAATTAACACCGTTCTGATAAGCGATATCGATCATCTTCTCCGCTCTTACCTCATCGATGCTTCCATCCTGATTCTTCGGATAGCGCATGCAACCAAAACCCAATAAGGAAGTCTTAATTCCCAAGTTTTCCATCTCTCTGAATTCCATTTAATACCCTCCTACAATCCTGCTAATGAAAAGCAGGTATCTTTTATCACTATTTTATACTCTAGTATTAATTATTGCACGAATTATCCTAAAGTACAATTACTTTTCCCAGGATCCCCGATATAATTGTTACCGGAAGAAACCGGCTGAATCCTATTTTCTCTTTCTCCTGTAGAGCAAAGATAATAGTAAGGTTACTGCTATGATAACGATCGTGATACCATATAACACATAATTATAATTAGAATCCATCACCAGAATACTGGTTGGTCCATCCGCTTTTCCGATAATATGAGCATTGATCCGTATTCTGCGATAAGCCGATTGTAGATCCAGCCAGGTGAAGATGATTAGTGAGATACTGGTAACACTAAGGATTAACAATGTAATAATACGTCTAACTTTCATTATAAACCTCCATACTGACTCTGTGAGGCAGCTCTTCTCGCACGCTTACAGGATGCCGTTATGCAGCAACCAAATAGCGCGACAGTTCATCCGATTTTATTTCTTCTCCCACCAGGTCTTGGTAGAGCAAGGCCGAAAACCAATATTATAATAGAATTGCTGAGAGGATCCAACATAAGCCTTCTTTGCTCCAAGCTCACCGCACCGCTTAACACCTTCGAGCACGGCAGCCCTACCCATTCCCATCCTACGATAAGCAGGGTCTGTTGCTACAGGTTCAACCAAAGCATAATCCGTTCCCGGTTCATACCACATACCGCAATAAGACACAAAGCTTCCATCCGGTGCTTTTACCGCAATTTTAAGCTTCAAATTGACATGAGGCCCCGATAATTCTATCCGCCTACCTGATATACGTAGCTCATAATCTTCCTCCGGTTCACCCTCATGATTAAAGCCTTTCCATAAAACCGTGTGATACTTATCTAAGTCGTAATCCTCAGCAAGACTTACGGTCGTAAAGCCCTCGGGCAAAGTGTAACTTAAGACCGCGTCATTCAATGGGATAACTGCATTATTTTCCTTCTCCTGAGTCGGAAGGTAACCCT